>JBAQGR010000539.1:0-4657 GCA_049287895.1 Desulfatitalea sp. | reverse complement strand
GTGACTCGACTCCGCATCGTATCGTTAGGAGGTATGTTACTACCGCTCAAGTTAAACACAAGATTGGATAATCATGGGGGTAATATGGGTCTAAACCCGATATTATTCGAGGGAGGACAGGTAGGTGCGCAGGCCGATTTTCTTATTCTTGACGCCCAGCTTCGCCCGGATGTTGTTCCGGTGAAAATCGATGGTGCTTGGCGCCAAGCGCAGGATTTCGGAAATTTTCTTTGTACTTTGCCCCTGCCGCACAAGATGCGCGACTTCGATCTCGGTACGCGAAAGCCGTGACATGGTGGCCTCCAGGTTGCGCACGAAGGGGGAAACGATTTCATTCAGATTCGATTCCAGGATGTCGATATACGCACTTTGTTTCGCGTCCGATTGGTTGCGTTTGAGTTTGCCCATATACGGGATAATCAGGCGCTTGACGTTGAGCAGCACTTTTTCTTCGAGTTCGATCTTATCCGCTTCTCTCTGCTTCAGCAAAACTTTCAGCGCCATGTTTGCCTCGGTCAGACCGATGGCTTTGCCTTTTAATTCCATGATTGCATGGTGCAGCTCATTTTCCGCCCTCTTCTTATTCCCTATCTCCAACGCCAATTCCTGGTTCGCCCGGTTGAGTTCCGCTGTCCGTTCGTCGACTTTCCTTTCGACGTCGGCGTAGGCTTTGAGCAAATTTCCACTGGCCAGCTTGCGTTCGGTGATGTCCACGATTTCGACAACAATGCCGATGATACCCTCGGAATTGACAAGCGCGTTGGCGCTCAATAAAAAGTAGGCATACGTGTTGTCCGGATGCCTGAGAGCCACCTCGACCTTATTGGATAGCTTCTCGCCGATGGCGGAGAGAAGGGCAAAGGGCGTTCCGTCGGGATAGAGGAGACCGAATGCCTCGTCGAATGTTTCCAAGATCGGAATGCTGCCCAGAAGCCTGTGGGTCGAATTGCTTGCGCGGATAATACGGCCTTGGTGGTCGCAGAGCACATGTATTTCCGAGGCCTGATCGAGAATCTGAGCGATCAATCTTTCTTCCGCCAGCATCGCCGCGTCGCGCTTTTGCTCCGTCAGGTCGGTCACCACCATGCACACCGCGCCGGGTATATCCATAATCTCGAGGGGACTTACGGAAAGCATGACCGGTGTAACTTTTTCCTCTCCGGCGCCTAAGGCCAATTCTATTTTACTGCTATCCTTTAAACCCCGCGCGAACAATCTCTGAAGCAATTGAAGGTGGTCCGATAAAAAGTATCGATAGATCGAAGATCCCACCACCTGTTCCAGAGGCCATTGAACGATATCCGCGAAACGTTGGTTGCAGAAAAGAATCGTGCCGTCCGTGGCCAGGGTGACGGCCCCTTCGCTCATGGTTTCGACCATGATCCTGTAAGGACGATCGGCGCTCGATAGTGTAAAGACCCGCTCCCCGTGCCCCGTTGAGACAACCAGACCATCCACCTCACCGCTTAGGATAGCGCGCAGCGTTTCCTCGGATTCCGTCAGACGTGCTGTGAGTTCCTGCAACTCATCCAAAAGTTGCTGGTATGTTCTATGCGATTTGCGCATGGATGCGTACTCATAACTCCTTGGATTTCAGATCGATGCCGACAAGAAACTTTTCCGTATCCGACATGTCGCCGATGATTTTCCGGAGTGGCGGCGGCAGTTCCTTGATGAGCGTCGGGGTGGCAATGATTTGCTCCCCCTTGGCCAGCGCGGGCTGTTGGTAGATGTCGATCACCTTGAGTTCGAAGCGGCCCGCCAGGTGTTTTTCACAGAGTTTTCGGACATTGGAGATTGCCTGGGTAGACTTTGTGGTCATCCCGGTGACATACAGCCGAAAAACGTAGGTGGCGCTGTTTTGCTTCGCAACCGCATTTTCGAATTCCTCGGTGCTCGTTTTCGATTTTTTACTCCCCATCGCAATTCCTCTAAAATACTCAGGCATCCGGAATACGACGCCTCAGACAGA
Organism: Desulfatitalea sp.; assembly: GCA_049287895.1. Lineage (GTDB taxonomy): Bacteria > Desulfobacterota > Desulfobacteria > Desulfobacterales > Desulfosarcinaceae > Desulfatitalea. Next base: position 2,685 of record JBAQGR010000539.1, on the reverse strand, counting down.
ACGAATGTCGAGTCCCACCAGCACGCGCTCCGTATTGGCCAGATCGCCGATAATCTTTTTGATCGGTTCGGGAAGTCTTCGAACCAGTGTCGGCAGGGCGATGATCTGGTCCCCTTTGGCAAGCTGGGGATTCTTTAAAAGGTCAATCACTTCGATGCGGTATTTTCCCGCCAGGTGCTCGTCGCAGATCTTCTTTAAATTAGCAAAGGCCGTAATCGATTTCTGAGTCTGACCGGCCACATATAGCCGCAGATTCCAGATTTCTTCCGTCGAATCGGTCTTTACTTTTTTCCCTTTTCCGGTTTCGCCAGCCTTCATCCTACGCTCCTTTCGCTCTTCTTTTCCGCGCGCTTGGCCCGCGGGGCCGAGGGTTTTCCCTTGCGAAGCCGCGCCATTTCCGAACGATCGTTTACCTGGACCGCTTGTCTTTTTTGCTCTTCTTGCGCTATCAAATCCACCTCTTCGGTTTCCATATCGAACTCAGCGCGCAGGGCCGCAATCTTTGTTTCCAGGGCATTTCTCTTGCGCTCCTGCTCGCGCAGCCTGCGCTCGGCCTCACGCCGGCATACCAGTTCAGCGGCTTTTTCTCCGGCTTCCTGGGCAGCCCTGGCGCTGCCGGTCAATACCTCGCCGGAGCCGGTATAAATGTCGATCAGGTCAATGCCCTGGTTCGTGAGCACAAACTCTTGAATCTGGTTGGAGTGGGCCATACCGCGCGACTTCAAAATGTAGAGGCCCCGGTTGCGTTCCCCTTTGAGTTCGATATCCCGCAGGAGCAGCCACGTATCGATCAGCGAAGAGATCTCTTCGCTGGTGCGTTCAAGGCTGCCTTGAAAATGGGTGAGGTCCGTAAGGAAAGTAGAGATCTTTTTCATCTTCGAATAGTCGATCAGGCGCGTTAAGGTGGATTTGACCTCGGTGGCCGTTCCCGCGGCGCTCAGGTTGCTGATCGGGTCGACAATAAACACCTGGGGATTGAACTCATTGATCACTTTGTGGAAGGTGAGCAGATGCATCTCCAGGCCGTACAGCGAAGGCCTGGCTGAATGAAACCTGAGCAGCCCATTTTTCACCCAGCGGCCCAGATCAATACCGATGGAGCCCATATTGCGGATGATCTGGCTGGGCGACTCCTCGAAGGCACAATAGAGGCAGCGCTCGCCGCGCCGGCAGGCGGCGTCGGCAAAGGTAGCCGCCAAGCTTGTTTTGCCCGTGCCCGCCGTACCGGAGATGAGTATGGTGCTGCCCCGGTAGAACCCTTTGCCTTCGAACATGGCATCCAACTTGGGGACCCCCGTGGCGATGCGTTCGGACGCAACGGGGTAGTCGAGCCCCAGGGAGGTGATGGGCAAAATCGAGAGGCCGCCCTCGTCGATCAGGAAGGGATACTCGTCGGCGCCGTGCGAGGAGCCGCGGTACTTGATAATCCGCAGGCGGCGCGTGGAAATTTGCTCTTGGATGCGAAAATCTAGAAAAATCACGCAATCGGCCACGTACTCTTCGAGCCCGTAGCGTGTCAGGAGTTTGTCGCCGCTTTCGCCGGTAACAATAGCCGTCACGCCGCGTTCTTTCAACCAGTGAAAAAGCCGGCGCAGCTCGGCCCGGATGATCGCGGCATTGGACAAGCCGGAGAAAAGCGCTTCGATGGTATCCAGGACAACCCTTTTTGCTCCGATGGAATCAATGGCACTGCCCAGGCGGATGAACAATCCTTCCAGGTCGTACGAACCTGTCTCTTCAATCTCGCTGCGCTCGATATAAACGTGGTCCGTGGCGATAAGACCACGCGACACCATGGCGTTGAGGTCGAAACCCAGGGAGATGAAGTTCTTGGCCAGATCCCGCGGTGTTTCCTCAAAGGTCATAAAGACCCCGGGTTCGCCGAATTGCATGGCGCCGTGCATGAGAAACTCCATGGCGAACAGCGTTTTGCCGCAACCCGCGCTGCCGCAGATCAGGGTCGGCCTGCCTTGAGGAAGACCTCCCATGGTGATCTCATCGAGCCCCTTGATGCCCGTCGGGCATTTTTCAAGCATCGCGATCTCGCGCTTTTTCTTAACCATCGTCATCTCCCATGACCTTTAGCGATTCGAAGTAAATTCCAAGCCAACCAAGTACCATCCGCTATTTCAGCGAAGACAAATAGGTTCGCAGGCCGATGCGCTTATTCTTCACCCCCAGCTTGGCCCTGATATTGTTCCGGTGAAAATCGATCGTGCTCTCCGCCAAGTGCATGATTTCCGCGATTTCTTTGGTATTCTTCCCCTGCTGCACCAGATTGGAAACTTCGAGTTCGGTATGCGAAAGGCGTAGTAATTTGGACGTCAAGTTGCGTGCCAGGGGCGACACGATCTCCTTGAGATTGGCTTCCATAATCTCTATATAGGCTTTTACCTTGGCATCCAATTTCCTCTGCTTTAGTTTTTCCAGATAAGGAAAAATCAGTTGATTGACGTTCAACAACACTTTTTCTTCGAGTTCGCTTTTGTCCGCTTCTCTTTGCTTGAGCAAAACCTTCAAGGCCGCGTTGGCTTCCTCCAGCCGGATGGCCTGGTCTTGGACCTCTTTATTCGCCAGGACGAGTTCCGTCGTTCGTTCGACGACCCGCTTTTCGACTTCGGCATACGCTTTGAGCAACGCCTCCTCAGCCTGCTTGCGCGCGGTGATGTCCGCCCCATAGATGCG
>JBAQGR010000538.1:0-4374 GCA_049287895.1 Desulfatitalea sp. | reverse complement strand
GCCAGGCAGCGTCCGGAAGCAAGGCCCACGGCCCGCAACGAGCGGCGGCCGTGTCGCGGCCCCAGCCGGCCGGTGAGGAGGACGTGGCGCGGCGCCTGATCACCCGGATGCGGCGCATGCACCAATCCGATCGGTTTCGTTCAGGGCGCTTGCGATAGATCCTGAATGCTCTCGTTTTTCTTCGCCGATGACGGCCTGAACTAAAGGATGATCCCATGACCGACCGACAAGTGCTGCGGGGCTTTATCGCCAATGTGGATGTGCTGCCGCCGCTGATCGTCACCTTTCAGTTCAATCCCGAATCGATCAGCGACAACAAGACGGCCAATTTCAGCGACCGCAACGCCCATCTGTGCGGCAACTGGCCGGGCAAGGTCTACACCGGCGGCGGCCACCGCACCATCTCCTTCGATTTGAAGCTGCACGGTCTGGAAGAGGGCAGCAATGCCCTGAATCCCACGGCCCTGGACAACGGCGTCACCACCGAACTGGCCAAGCTGCGCTCGTTCATGTACCCCATGGAGGATGCCTGGGGATCGATCAGCGGTCTGCTGGGCGCGGAAGAGGGCCGCCGGCTGCAATCGCCGCCCGACTGCATCTTCGGGTTCGGCACCAAGATCCTGCAATGCATCGTCAGCGAGGTCACGGTGAACGAGACCCAGTTCAACAGCCTGTTGGCGCCGGTGCGCGCCGACGTGAGCGTCACCCTGGTGGTGAACGAAGACGGCGACAATGCGCTCTACAACCTGGACAAGCAGCACCGCAACGTGATGGCGGCGCTGGGCCTCCAGAATGTTCGAATCTTTTGACAGCCTGTGGAAGAAAACGCAGCAAGTGGAGAGCAAACCATGACCGATTCCATCTATTCGCGGTACTACCGCCAGGCACTGCTCGAGATCGACGGCGGCCTCGGCCAAACCCAACGATGGGCCCCGGCGCCGGAGAGCTACCCGGACAGCCTGCTGCATCAGCTGGTGGGCGACGAGACCCTCGATCTGCTGGCCAAAAAGTACTACGGCCGCGAAGAGTTGTGGTGGCGCATCGCCGACGCCAACCCCGCGCGCTTCCCATGGGAGTGGCGGGCCGGCGACACCCTCGTGATTCCGCCCTTGCGCGTGGCCACCCGAACTCCCCGGAGGTAGCCTGTGGCGTCCGATCTCTACTACCGGGTGTCGGTGAGCGCGGCCGCGGCCGCCTACGATCTCTCCCACGACCTGACCTCCCTGGTCATCGAGGAGGAGAGCGGCAAACCCGACCAGCTGACCGTGGAGCTCAGCGACCCGTTTAAAGTCCTGGGCCACGCCCTGCAGGAGGGCATGCAGGTGGAAGTGGATATCGGCACGACCGACGATCACAGCATTATCTTCCGCGGGCGTATCTACCGCGTGCAGAGCGACCTGCCCGCCGACGGCACGCCGACCCTGCAGGTGACGGCCTACGACAAGAGCATGGCCATGGGCTTGCGCCGGCGCAACCGACCCTTTACCGACGTGGCCCTTTCCGATCTGGTCACCCAGGTGGCCTCGGCCTATTTCAACAGTGACGTGCAGGTCGAGCTGCGTGGCGATCCGCGCTTTACGGGCAACGGCATTCGCCAGCAGGATGAAACTGACCTGGCCTTCCTGCTGCGGCTGGCCGCGCGCTACGGTGCCGAGATGTATGTGCTCTCCGATGACGATAGCGATACGCTGTACTTCAAGGCTCAATACCACATCATGCAGGCCGAGCCGGAGGTCACCCTGCACCACGGCCGATGCGGCGTGGCTCACCGCCTGATCCAATTCCAGGCCGAGGCCGATGTCAGCAATATCCGGCTGCCGCGGGTGTTCGCCGGCATCGATTACACCAGCGGCGAAGCCACCGAAGTCTCCACGGCCGAGGTCGAGGCGGTGGGCGAGAGTGAAGATAGCTTCTTTGATGAGAATCTGGCCGCCTTCAGCACCCGTGAGCCCGAGCGTGCCGGCCAGCTCGAAGCGCTGCTGGCCGAAGCGCCGGCCGTCCAGGAAACTCTGCGCGGCGAACTGGGCGCGGCCGAACGCGAAACCACCCCCGGCTTCACGACCCAGGAGGACCTGAACACCCGGGCCGAGAACCAGTTCAGCACCAGCATTCAGGGCATGCGCGGCAGCGGCGCGACCGTGGGCAACCAGCGTTTGCGTGCCCAGTCCAATGCGCGCATCGAAGATGTCGGCGGCCGTTTTTCGGGCACCTGGTACCTCTCCCAGGTGCGCCATACTATTGATCAACAGGGTTATCAAACCCAAATCCAGTGCCAACGGTGACCAGCGATGTTTGAAGGACTCTCCGAGGAATCCCCCCGGACCGACGCGGTCCAGAAGTACTTCGGCAAGTACCCGGCCCTGGTGCTGGACAACGAGGTTCCCCAAGGCGAGGACGACTACGGCGACCATCGTGGCGAGTTGCGCGTGGAGATCCCCGGCCTGCTGGAAGAAACGGCCGACGGCGAGGGGCAGCAACCTCTCCAGGTGTGGGCCAAGCCATGTCTGCCCAGCGGCTTTTTCTTTGTCCCCGAAGTGGCGGATCAGGTGTGGGTGGAGTTCGTCGAAGGGGACATCAACACGCCGGTGTGGACCGGCGTATGGTATCCCCAGGATGCATCCCCCCAGACCGAAGACGATCAGGCCCCCACCCGCTTCCAGAAGATCATGCGCACGGCCGGGGGCCATGTGGTCCAACTGGACGACAGCGAGGACGAGCAGAAGATCGTCATCAAGCACATGCAGGGCTCGCTGATCCGCATCGACAAAGAGGGCCATATCACCATCGAACACAAGGACGGCTTTAAAATCGAAATGAAGGCCGACAGTACCGTGGAGATCAATTGCGACAAGGTGCAGATCAACGCCGACGTGACGGTGGACGGCAACCTGACCGTGACCGGGGATGTGACCGTGGGCCAGGGACCGAAAACCACCATCAGCGGCAATGAAATCACGGGGGGCTGATGGCCGACCTGGTACTATCCGGTTTACTGAATCTCAAAGGCCAACTGGCCCTCAAGGGCGACGCGGGCGGCAAAGTGAAGGTGGGCAGCTTCGAGGTCTTGGTGGAAGTCTCCAAGGGCGTTCCGCCTTCCCAGGGCCAGGGCGTGCCGGTGCTGCTGCCGCCCCCGCCGGCCAGCCCGACCGATCCGGGCATCGATTGCTGGATCTTCAAATCGTTCAATGCCACGGTCACCGCCGGCGGCAAGAACATCGTGACCCAGGGGATGTGCGCCCAGGGCAACCCCGGCACGGCCACCTGGCCGGGCATGGTGCAGCCGAGCATGGGCAACCCCACGGTGACCATCAACAACATCGCCATCAACGTGCAGAACGACATGGCCACCATTCTGCCGACCGGCACCCCGGCCGTCTTTACTTCCAGCGGACAGTAGCATGGCAGTGATTGGACTTACGATTGTCGAACCCATGAACGACAGCGCCTATATCGGCGACGGCGGCGCCACCTTGCGGGGCCGCGTCAGCGACCGGCCGGTGGAGATCGCCGCGGTCCGGTTTTACTACCGCTGGTACGACAGCCTCTTTCCGGCCGACAAGAACCGCTACTCGGTTCACCCGGTGGCCCTGAACGATCCCGAGAGCCCATTGGCCGTGACCCTGGCCCTCGGGAGCCATGCCATCACCCTGGGGGGTTCGGACCGTGCGGGGGAAACCGACGCCGACCTGGAGGCAGTGGCCCATGGCGGCATGGCCGGCGGCAGTCAGGGCGACGCGGCCTGCCGGGTGCATGTCTTCATCGCCGCGCTGCGCCAACCCCTGCCGCCCGGTCCGGCGGCGTTACAGCGCGCGGGCAGTCTCCTGGCGGCCAGGGCCCCGAGCCTGTGGGGCAAGTACAATGACCAGAGCGGCTTGTTCGAAGTGAACGGCGACTACCATGGCCTCAACCGTTTGCAGTATCGTTGGCGCTTCACGCCCTCGGGCCCGCCCGCCGGGCGGGCGGCCGTGGATTTCATTCCCGCCGTGGAAGCCTATCTCTTCGCCCCGGCCACGGACCTCGACCCGGACAGCATCACCTACAGCGGCCCCTTGCCCGGCGCCCTGGACGGCAACTACACCCTGACGCTGCACGTGGAAGACGCCCAGGGGCAACTGGGCGGACATGCAACGGCGGGCGTGGCCGTCAACGTGGGCGCGTAAGGAGTCTCCATGAGCGACGAGATCAGCGGCTTTTCCATTCCCTTCCGCATCGACCCGGAGTCGGGCCAGGTGGCCTGGGCCCAGGGATTGGACAAGCTCAAAGAGAACATCACCCATATCCTTCTGACCGGGATCAACGAGCGCGTGATGCGCCGCGACTACGGCGGTGGACTGCGCCAGTTGGTCCACGACCCCAACAACGAGGCCCTGCGCG
>JBAQGR010000537.1:0-2243 GCA_049287895.1 Desulfatitalea sp. | reverse complement strand
AGAAGGAGTGGGTCGCGGGTCATCAAGTATACGGCGCTGCACAGATGTTCCGATAGGATCAAGGGCACGGGGCAAAGCCGTTGCAGCACCACTGGCAGACAAAGGATCTGCCGTCCCTCCGGGACTTGCTCGGGTCTTTGGGGTGCCCCGGTTTCCCGGCGTTTACGCACCGGGCTAGTGCGCCTGTGCGCGTACTTAATCAGAGAGGTGCAAGTCCTCTCCAGGTCTACGCTACAGCCTGTAACCGACTGTAACTGCGTCGTCGCGAGGCGGGGTGGAGAGCAACAGGAGGTGAACGACCAGTCCGTAGGATGACGAACCCGTTTCGGCCGGGTGTTTTCGGCGAGCCTGCTGGCCAGTGGCGAAGCCTAGACCCATGAGGAAAGTAAGCCCGAGAGGATTGCTGAAAAGCTAATGGGAGATCTGTTGCGCTGAGCGGTAGCACGTAGCGTGATAAAGCGACGACAGGGAAACACTTGGTGGTTGGGGACGGAATGGTCTGGAAGGTTGAGTACGTGAAGCGGGGAGACCTGTCCGATGGGTCGAGAGAGTATGTCCATTTAGCTTGACGTACAAGATCAAAGCATCGGGCAGGAGTCAGAGCCCCCATAGTAGCGACGAAGCGTCGTAATGGACGTGGAGCCAAGGGGGGCAGGAAGGTGGACACGTGAAAGACAGACAAACGGAAGAAACACCGGTTACAGTGCCAGTTGAGGCTAGACGGGCCGGAGACATCCGAGACCGCTGGTCTTGGGTTGAACCGGGTGTCTGGACGGATCGCATGTTGACGGCCCTTGAACAAGGGGTGAAGGGAGGCACGTGGTACAGCCTGATGGACAAGGTAAGCTCCCCGCAGAACCTGCGGTCTGCCTTTGCAGCCGTAAAGGCCAATAAAGGCAGTAGCGGAGTCGACCACCAGAGCATAGAGATGTTCGAAAACCGCCTGGACGAGAATGTGCTTCACCTGACGAAATCGCTTCAGGATGGTACTTACCGTCCCCAAGCGATCAGACGGGTATGGATACCCAAGCCTGGCAGCTCCGAAAAGCGGCCTTTGGGAATTCCGACGATTCGCGACCGTGTGGTACAAGCCGCTCTGCGCAACGTCCTCGAACCGATCTTCGAGCGGGACTTTGCTGAACACAGCTACGGGTTTCGTCCGGGACGCGGCTGCAAGGACGCCTTGCGACGGGTGGATGGTTTGCTGAAAGCAGGCTACACTCACGTGGTAGATGCTGACCTCAAGTCCTATTTCGACACCATACCCCACCAGCGACTGCTGGATTTGGTACGAAGGAAGATATCGGATAACAAGGTAGTGGACCTTTTGCAGGCCTACCTTGAGCAACGGGTTATGGACACGGCCAAAGACTGGGTGCCGGAGCAGGGAACCCCGCAAGGCGCCGTAATCAGTCCGCTGTTGTCGAACCTTTACCTGGACCCTCTGGACCACATGATGGCGCAAGCCGATATCGCAATGGTCCGTTATGCTGATGACTTCGTTATTCTGTGTCGCAGTTCGCTTGAGGCCTGCCGAGCGCTTGAGATGGTGCAGAGCTGGACGACTTCGGTCGGCCTTGTTCTTCATCCGGACAAGACCCATATTGTGGACGCCTCCCAACGAGGCGGCTTTGACTTCCTGGGTTATCACTTTGAGCGTGGCTATCGTTGGCCCCGCAAGAAGAGCCTGCAGAAGCTCAAAGACAGGATCCGGGACCATACCAAGCGCACCAACGGCTTGAGCCTTGCCATGATCATCTCGGACGTTCACTGGACTCTCGCTGGCTGGTTTGCTTACTTTAAGCACAGCCACAAAACCGCCTTCCGGCCCCTCGATCAATGGGTTCGCATGCGCCTGCGCAGCATTCTCCGGCGACGCACCGGGGGTACGGGACGGGGGAGGGGCTCAGACCATCAACGTTGGCCCAATGCTTTCTTTGCCGACCGTGGGTTGTTCTCTCTCGTCGCAGCCCATGCTTCGGTCTGTCAATCCGCTCGGCGGTGAACCACCGACCGGAGAGCCGTGTGCGGGAGATCCGCACGCACGGTTCGGAGGGGGGAGCGCCGGGCAACCGGTCGTTCCTACCCCTATCCCCATAGAGAGGATGGATTGGCCTTGGGGGCATTGCCGGAATTCGCAACCGTATTTGTGCCATAGAGCACTTAGCTGACGATTTGGAGGCTCAGCCTCATGTCTATCTTACAGGGCTCGGTCGGCCGTAAAATACAAGTCGCCGTTCTTT
>JBAQGR010000536.1:0-2532 GCA_049287895.1 Desulfatitalea sp. | reverse complement strand
ACCAAGGGTTATATTGGCGGAGAACCGACAAAATGTCATGAGGTGCAATGTTCATGCAGAACTATTCACTAAAATACCAAAATAAGTCAAGTATATTTACCTTAATCATTCAAATTAGACAGATTTTCCTAACTTTCGGTTCAATAGCCATCCGCCGCTCCCGGAAAAGCATGCTGCGCCCCGGACCAGAAAAAATGACCGTGGTCGCCATCGTCGAACAGGGGTCGTCGTGCAGCCTATATATAATGGTATGGACAGCGGGGCGCAGGTGTGATTAAAGAGTGCCGTTTGTTCGCCTATATTTGCGGCCCCGGCGCGCGTTGTGATGTGCTGCCGATGGGCTCTTGATTCAATATCCCAAAATCTCAGATCAGGAGGAAAGCGAATGGTAGCGATTACAGAAGCCGTTTCGTTGGAAAAACAAGGGGAGATCGGCCTGTTGTGGATCGACAACCCGCCGGTCAACGCCCTGGGCTATCCGGTGCGCAAGGGCATGGCCGACGGGATCGGCATGGCCATGAAGGATAACAGTATCAAGGCCGTTGTGGTGATCTGCAAAGGCGGCACCTTCTGCGCCGGCGCGGATATCCGCGAGTTCGGCAAGCCGCCCAAAGAGCCCCATCTGCCCGATGTGCTCAATGTGTTTGACGGTTGCACCAAGCCGATCATCGCGGCGATCCACGGCACGGCCTTCGGCGGCGGCCTGGAGACGGCCCTGAGTTCTCACTTCCGCATCGCGGTGGCCACGGCCCAGTTCGGCCTGCCCGAAGTGAAGCTGGGCCTGCTGCCGGGCGCGGGCGGCACCCAGCGGTTGCCGCGGCTGATCGGGCCGGAGAAGGCGTTGCCCATGATCGCCACGGGCAATCCCATCGGCGCGGCCCAGGCCCTCAAGGAAGGGGTGATCGATGAGATCGCCGAGGGGGATCTGGCCACGGCGGCCGTGGCGTTTGCGCGCAAGGTGCTGGCCGAGAAGCGGCCGCTGCGCCAGGTGAGCGCCCTGAGCGACAAGACCGATGCGGCCCGCAAAAAGCCGGAAATCTTCGCCGACTATCGCAAGCAGTTGGCCAAGACGGCCCGCGGTTTCGAAGCGCCCGAAGGGTGCGTCAAGGCCGTGGAAGCGGCCGTGCACAAGCCTTTTGCCGAAGGGTGCAAGATCGAGCGCGAGCTGTTCGCCCAGTTGATGATGGGCTCCCAGTCGGCGGCCCAACGCTATTACTTCTTCGCCGAGCGCCAAGTAGCCAAGATTCCCGACATTCCCAAGGATACGCCCCTGATCGATATCAAGAAAGTGGGCATCATCGGCGCGGGCACCATGGGCGGCGGCATCACCATGAACTTCGTCAACGCCGGCATTGCGGTCACCCTGGTGGAAGCCAAGCAGGAGTTCCTGGACCGCGGTTTGGGCGTGATCAAGAAGAATTACGACATTACGGCCGCCAAGGGTAAGATGACCGCCGAAGCGGTGACCAAGCGCATGGGCCTGATCACCGGCACTACCAAGATGGAAGATTTGAAAGATGTGGACCTGGTGATCGAAGCGGTCTATGAGAGCATGGATCTGAAGAAGGAGATCTTCCGCAAACTGGACGCCATCTGCAAGCCGGGCGCGATCCTGGCCACCAACACTTCCTATCTGAACGTGGATGAAATCGCGGCCCAGACCCAGCGGCCCGAGTTCGTGCTGGGGTTGCATTTCTTCAGCCCGGCCAATGTGATGCGTCTGCTGGAGATCGTGCGCGGCGCCAAGACTTCCAAGCCGGTGCTGGCCACTTCCCTGGCCATGGCCAAGAAGATCAAGAAGATCGCCGTCATGGTGGGGGTCTGCTACGGCTTTGCCGGCAACCGCATGTTCAACCAGCGCAAGCGCGAGGCCAACAAGCTGATCCTGGAAGGCGCTATGCCGGTCCAGGTGGACAAAGTGATCTACGACTTCGGCTTCCCCATGGGGCCCTTCGCGCTCAACGACCTGATCGGTTTGGACATCTTCTGGAACAAGGCCACCACCAAAAGCGCGTCCATTCTCGAATTGCTGTGCGAGCGCGGCCGTTTGGGCCAGAAGAGCGGCGCGGGCTACTACAACTATGAAAAGGGCGGCCGCGCGCCGCTGCCCGCCCCGGAGATCGACCAGATGATCGTCGATTTCGCCAAGAAGCAGGGCTACACCCGCCGGCCGATCTCCGACGAGGAGATCCTGCAGCGCTGCCTCTACCCCATCATCAACGAAGGGGCCAAGATCCTGGAAGAGAAGATCGCGGTGCGGCCCAGCGACCTGGATGTGATCTGGATAAACGGCTACGGCTGGCCGGTGTACAGCGGCGGCCCGATGTTCTACGCGGACCTGGTGGGTCTGGACAAAATCCTGGCCGTGATGAAGAAGTTCCAGGAAAAGCACGGCGACGACTTCAAGCCGGCGCCGCTGCTGGAAAAGCTGGTCAGGGAAGGCAAGAATTTTGCTTCCTTGAACGTTTAACGCAATACTGCGCCCGCCTCCTTCGCACGAAGGGGGCGGGCCTCCCGCCGCAAGATTCCTCT
>JBAQGR010000535.1:0-2863 GCA_049287895.1 Desulfatitalea sp. | reverse complement strand
ACCCTGGGCAAGGCACTCAATGCCGTGCGCGACAACGAAATCGCGGCCGAGGCCATGACCATCGATACGCGGCGCACTAAGATGGTGGCCTTTTTGTTCGGTGCCTTCTGGGCCGGCGTGGCCGGTGGATTCTACGCCCATGAAGTGCGCCATGTGACGCCGGGCGGCTTCGGCATTCAGATGTTGGCGGAGATACTGGCCATGGTTTATTTCGGCGGTCTCAACTCGGTGGTGGGGTCGATTGTGGGAGCCGTGAGCATCAGTTTTCTGAGCGAGATGCTCAAACCTTTGATGCTGTATAAGTGGATTGTGATTCCATTGATTTTGATTCTGGTGATGATCTTCCGGCCTACCGGATTGATCGCCTTTCGTGAATTCGATATCCGGCGCATCATGGGGCCCAGACGATGAGCGGCGCTGGGGAGAAGAAGATGCCTCTGCTGCATGTGTCCGACATGACCCATTACTTCGGCGGTCTGCGCGCGGTGTATCGGTATAACCTGACCATCGCGGCCGGGGAGATCCGTGGCCTGATCGGACCCAACGGTGCGGGCAAAACCACAGTTTTCAACCTGATCACCGGCATCCATACGCCGACACAAGGCGATATACGGCTGGAGAACCAGAGCCTCATCGGTCTGCGGCCGCATCAAATCGCGGCGCGAGGCCTGGGGCGTACCTTCCAGAATATGCTGCTCTGGCGCCACATGACGGTCCTGGAGCATGTGAAGCTGGCCCACTATTCCCAGCTGAAGTACGGTCTGGCCGCCGCCTTTTTCGGATCACGGCAGTGCCGCGCCGAAGAGGCGCGGGTGGAGGAGAATGCCCTTCGCCTGCTGGAAACCTTTGATGTGGCCCGCTATGCCCATCAGGTGGTGACCCACCTGCCTTACGGCGCCCAGCGCCGGGTGGAGATGGCCCGGGCCATGGCGACCCGGCCCAAAATTCTTTTTCTGGATGAACCCACGGCTGGCATGACCCCCGAGGAGCTGGTGCAGATGATCGGCATTATCCGCAAGCTCCACCGCGATTTCAAGGTGGCGATCCTGCTCATCGAGCATCGGCTCAAATTTGTCATGGAGCTGTGCCAGCGGATTCAGACCCTGGTGTTCGGCGAAGTGATCGCCGAGGGCACGCCCGAAGAGATCAAGAACAACCCCCAGGTGGTCGAAGCCTATCTGGGAAAAGAAGAGGTCGCCTGATGCAGTTGACGGTGGAAAACCTGCACGTCTCCTACGATCAGATCCGGGCCCTGCACGGGGTGACATTCAGCATCGACCCTGGGGAGATCGTCTGCATCATCGGGGCCAACGGGGCCGGGAAAAGCACGACCCTCAAAGCCATCTCCCGCCTGGTGCCGGCGGACAAAGGCGCGCGCATCCATTTTGAAGATCACGATCTGCTTTCCTACCCGCCGGACAAGGTGGTCAGCGTTTTGGGGATCTCCCACGTGCCCGAGGGACGCCGGCTGTTTGGTAATCTGAGCGTTATGGAGAATCTGCGCCTGGCCACCTTCGCGCGCCGGGATCACCGCGCCGTCAAGCAGGACATGGAGCAAGTCTTTGCCATTTTTCCGCGTCTGCTGGAACGTCAAACGCAGTTGGCCGCCACCTTGAGCGGGGGTGAGCAGCAGATGCTGGCGGTGGGCCGCGCCTACATGACCGGCCACCGCATGATGCTGCTGGATGAACCCTCCATGGGACTGGCCCCGTTGATGATGCTCTCCATGTTCGAGGCGCTCCGCGAGATCAACCGGGCCGGTACCACCATCCTGCTGGTCGAGCAAAACGCCCGCCTGGCCCTCAAATTTGCCCGGCGCGGCTATGTCATCGAAAATGGGCGGATCGTGCTCGCAGGTGCGTCGGAAGAGCTGCTCGACAATCCCGAAGTAAAGAAAGCCTATCTGGGGGGGTAATCCCATTGAGGGCGGGTAGGCCGTTCGTCCGCGTAGGTCGCGTTGAGCTTGCGAAACGCGGCATTATTACGTATAGACGCCACTGCATCGCTACATAAGTTTTATCTTCGAAGGAGCTGAAATGATCAGAGTCGGCGTTATCGGCGCCTCGGGATATGCCGGGGCGGAGTTGGTAAGGATTTTGGCCGGTCATCCCAAAGCCAAGTTGACCGCTTTGACCTGCCGGCAGGATGCCGGGCAGCGTTTCGACCAGATCTATCCGACCATGACCGGTTGGGTCGATCTGGTCTGCGAGGAATATGACGCGGAGAAGTTGGCCCGCTCGACGGACCTTGTCTTCACGGCGCTGCCCCATCAACTGCCCATGACCCTGGTACCGGAGCTTCTCTCCAAAGGGCTGAAGGTGGTGGATCTATCGGCCGACTTCCGCTTTAAGAACGCCGGGACCTACGAAGCCTATTATCAGCCCCACACGGCCGTCGATTTGCTGGACAAGGCGGTCTACGGTCTGTGCGAAGTGTATGGCGACCAGATCAAGGGCGCTGAATTGATCGGCAATCCTGGTTGCTATCCCACCAGCGTTTTACTGCCCCTGGTGCCGTTGCTTCGGGCGAACCTGATCGACGCCGACCTGTTGATCGCCGACGCCAAATCGGGCGTCAGCGGCGCCGGCCGCGGGGCGAGCGCCACCACCCACTATTGCCATGTGAACGAATCCTTCAAGGCCTACAAAGTGGGCGGCCACCGCCACACCCCCGAGATGGAGGCCATCCTCGCTGAGGCCGCCGTCCGTCCGATTCATCTGAATTTCGTGCCCCATCTGCTTCCCATGACGCGGGGCATGGAAACGACCATCTACACCCAACCCCGGAGCGGCGTCACCATCCGGCAGATCGAAGAGTGTCTGCAATCCTTCTATGCCGGCCGTCCGTTTGTACGGCTGCGGGG
>JBAQGR010000534.1:0-2577 GCA_049287895.1 Desulfatitalea sp. | reverse complement strand
TGGCGCTGATGGGCAGGTTGGGGTCGATCTTCAAAAGGGGGGTGTGCGCCAGGCGCTCCCGGCGCCGCGCCGCCGATTGCGCGAGACGGCGCTCCAAACGTTCGCAGCGGCCGCGCAGCTTGGCCGGTGCGGCCTTCTGTCTGGCCAGCAACTGGATGGTCTGGATCTCCTGTCGCGCTGCCAGGCGGTCCACCGCCAGCGCCTCGGAGAGCTGTTCCGTGATGGCCTTGATCTGTTCGTGTATTGACGTCACCATGTGCCTGCGCTACCTATTGTCGACCAATAAATGGCATCTTGTGTCCAAGCGCATTCTCCGCTCATGCAGGTTTTCTATCACACCTTGCATCGGTTTTGAACCGGAGCGCGCACAAAGCGTTGCTGAATTCAAGCGTGCCAACACCCCAACGGAGGATGGGAATATGCGATTCGTCATTATCGGAGGTGATGCCGCCGGCATGAGCGCGGCCAGCCGGGCCAAACGGCAGGACCCCGCCATGGAGGTCACCGTTCTCGAACAAAGTCAAACGGTCTCTTACAGCGCCTGAGGGATTCCGTATAATATTGCCGACCCCCGGCGGGCGGTCGATGACCTGGTAGTGCGCACAGCGGAAGCATTTCGAAAAAAATCGGGCATCGATGTGCTCACCGGCCATCGGGTGGAGCGCATCGATACCAACGGCGGCGCCGTGACCGGCAGCGGACCGGAGGCCAAAGTGTTTGCGATCCCCTTCGACCGGCTGCTCATCGCCACCGGCGCCGCGCCCATCGTCCCCGCGCGGCCGGGCTTCGATCGGCCCGAAGTCGTGGTGGTCAAGACCCTGGACGACACCCGGGCGATCAAAGCGCGTCTGCAATCCACCCTGGTCCAAAAGGCGGTCATCATCGGCATGGGCTACATCGCCATGGAGATGGCCGAAGCGCTGCGGGCGCGCCAGATCGACGTGGCCATGGTCAAGCCCCGCGCCGAACTGCTGCCCTGGATGGACGCGGAGTTGGCGGCCACCGTGCGCCGGGAGCTGGAAAGCCATCAGGTGCAAGTGCACACCGGCTTTGACGCGGTGCGCATCGAAGGGCAGGGGGGGCGAGGAGTGGTTTGCGACGCCGGCGGCACATCGCTTTCGGCTGACCTGGTGATCGTCGCCGTGGGCATAGCGCCCAACAGCGCGCTGGCCGCCGAGGCCGGGCTGACCCTGGGGCCGGCCCGATCCATCGCCGTGGATCGGCAATTGCGCACTTCCCACCCGGCGATCTATGCGGCCGGCGATTGCGCCGACGCCTTTCACGTGGTCAGTGGCCAACGGGTCTGGATTCCCCTGGCCCTGCGCGCCAACCGCGCTGGCTGGGCCGTGGCCGATCACTTGTGCGCCAAACCGGTTTCCCTGCAAGGCGTCGCCGGTACGGCGGTCTTCAAAGTGTTCGACCTGCAAGTGGCCCGCACCGGACTGACCACGGCCGAAGCAACTCAGGCCGGCTTCGCACCGGCCGCCGTGACCATCACGGCCCCATCCCGGGCCCACAGCTATCCCGGCGGAACCCCCCTCCAGGTGCACCTGGTGGGTGACCGGCGCTCCGGCCGCCTGCTGGGCGCCCAGATGGTGGGCCGCGAAGGCGCAGCCCACCGCATCAACACACCGGCCGTAGCCCTGCACGCCGCCATGACCGTGGAGCAGTTCAGTCAGACCGACCTGGCCTACGCGCCGCCCTTCGGCCCGACGTGGGACCCGCTATTGGTTGCGGCCAATCAGTTGGTCAAGAAGATGAAAGAATAAAGTTGATGAAGTCGTAGAAAGTCGCGAGAGATACGTTTGTGTCATCCCCGCGAAGGCGGGGATCCAGTTGCTTCAGGTGATTCTGGACTCCCGCCTTCGCGGGAGTGACGGTTCTCGGACTTATTAGAAAGTCGTCAAAATTGAAGGAAGTAAAGATGAAAAGCTATCGCCAGGAACTATGGTTCGAAGTGCCCACGCGCCGGGCCTTCATCAATATCACCCCCCAGGTGGAGGCCTGCCTGCGGGCCAGCGGCATCCAGGAAGGCCTGGTGCTGGTCAACGCTATGCACATCACTGCCAGCGTCTTCATCAACGACGATGAGTCGGGCCTGCACCACGACTACGAGCAGTGGCTGGAGCGGCTCGCGCCGCATGCCCCCGTCTCCCAGTACCGTCACAACGTGGGCGAAGACAACGCGGACGCCCACATGAAGCGCCAGATCATGGGCCGCGAAGTGGTTGTGGCCGTCACTGCCGGTAAACTCGACTTTGGCACCTGGGAGCAGATCTTCTACGGCGAGTTCGACGGCCGCCGCAAAAAGCGGGTGCTGGTCAAAATCATCGGCGAGTGATGCACTATAGTCACTTGCCGAAGTGGACAATTAGGGAAAAGTTAAGGCATCCAAAAGCTCTTCTCTGTGCTTTGCTCGAAAAGCCATATAAAATACCTCACCAACGGTCTTACCTCGCAAAGCGTTTATCCATTCCACGACGATCTTTCCTCATTGAGATAGGCTTTTATGTTTAGGCCATTCCAAATATCCTTGCCCTTGCCTTTTAGCTCAAGAATGCTACGGGACCGAGCGCC
>JBAQGR010000533.1:0-2089 GCA_049287895.1 Desulfatitalea sp. | reverse complement strand
GCGGCCACATTGGCCAACCCCTGACCAATGAACTCCTGGTTGACGTTCAACCGCTGGCGCGTCTGATCAGCGATGGATTTGGCGATGGACATGGCTTCCACGAGGCCCAGAATGGCGATGGCCAAGGCGCCGGGCGCCAGCTGATCGAACAGCATCGCAACCCCCATAGTGGGCCAGGAGATAGGTGGCAGGCCGCGCGGGATGGCGCCCACCACCGCCACGCCCTGCTGATCCAGATTCCAAAAGGCCACCAGACCGCCGACCAGCACCATGGCCATTAAAGTTCCCGGCCAGGCCGGCCGGAATTTCTTGACCCCCGTGATGATGAGAATGGTGGCAAGGCCCAGGCCCAGCGAGATCACTTCTACCTCGTTCAAATGAACCATCACCTTAAACAGATGCTCGGCCAAAAACACGGTTTTTTCAATCCGGAGGCCGAGCAGCCCAGGAAGCTGTTTGGCGGCAATCAGGACGGCTGCGCCGGTGGTGAATCCGATCAAGACGGCATGGGACACAAAATTCAGCAAAGCCCCGAGCCTGGCCAGGCCCATCACGATTTTCACGGTGCCCACCAAGAGCGACAAAAAAAGCGCCAGCTGAATATAGTTCAGGTCTCCGGGGGTGGCTATGGGACTCAGCGTGCTGAAGACCACCAGAGAGGCGGTGGTGGTCGGCCCGGTGATCAAGTGCGCCGAACTGCCCCATAAACAACCGATGATCGTGGGCACGATAGAAGCATAGAGTCCATATTCCACAGGCAGGCCGGCGATGAGCGCATAGGCCATGGACTGAGGCACAGCTACCACGGCCACGGTCAAACCGGCGAACAGATCGGGTTTTACAAAGCGCCGACGGTATCCACGCAGCCAGGAGACAAAAGGTACGAAATTTTCCGGGTGGAAGTGCACTGGTTTCCCCTTCGTCCAAGGAGGGTGATCGCCACCAACGGCAATCGGCCACAGGGGTGACCCGCAAAATGTTATAAAATAGAGGGGGTCTCGGCAAGTTATTTTCGCGCCCAGGGCGCAAAGAATCACGTTGACAAGCGCAGCCCGACCTTCTATGACTTGCTCTCAGCACACGCTCCAGCTCAGCAGTCGACCCTACCAGTACCTGATGTCGTAAAATCGCGCAGCCATGAATGCGACACTTTCCCGGGCAAAGCCCCACCAGCCGCCCGTAGCGACTATTTGGTATCTCGAAGCGGATGCCAAGGACTTTATGAACAGACCCCCCAGGAACGGATAAAAAAGCCATGAACACCTTACAACCCAAAGAGATCATCCATACCCACAATGCCGATCAATGGAACGAACTGCGCAAAAGCGGCGCTTTGGATCGCCCCGACCTGTCCCGATGCAGCCTCAAGGGACGTGACCTGAGCCGTTTCAATCTGAGCCAAAGCGATCTGACCGGCACCGATTTGAGCGGTGCCCGACTTTGCCAGGCCAATCTGGAGGACGCCAATCTGCGGCAGGCCAATCTGAGCGACGCAGACTTGACCGAGGCCCATTTGAACGGCGCCATGCTCATGTCGGCCAACTTGGGCCGGGCGATCCTGGTCAACGCCTCGTTGCGGCAGGTGGAGTTGAACTCCGCCCGATTGGGCCAAGCGGACCTGACCGGCGCGGATCTCTCCCGGGCGATTCTCAACGGCGCCAATTTCAGCCAGGCCTGCCTGAAAAAAGCCGATCTGCGCAACGCCCGCTTGAACGCCACCCAAATGACCGGGGCGGACTTGACCGGCGCCCAACTCACCCAGGCCGATTTGTCGGGATCCATAATGGATGGTACCAATTTGACCGGCGCGCTGCTCGATAAAGCCAGTTTAAAATCGGCCAAATTGAAAGGTGTCATTCTGCGCGGCCACAACCTGCGGGAGGTGGACCTGAGCGGTTCCAATCTGCGGGGCGCCGATCTGCGCGATACCCAACTGGAGGGCTCCAACTTGAGTCAGAGTGATCTGACCGGCGCCAATCTGGGCAACGCCCAGATGAGCCATGTGCGTCTAAAGCGGGCCAAGGGCGTAGAAGCCGATTTTACGGGCGCCAAGCTGGTGGCCGCCGATCTGCGTTGGGCGGTCATGAAT
>JBAQGR010000532.1:0-1554 GCA_049287895.1 Desulfatitalea sp. | reverse complement strand
GGCAGCCGGCCGGGCGGGTTGGATGTGAAAGTGGCGGTTCCATTGGCTCCCGCCGGAATTGGATAAAAATAGGAGTAGATCCCAAGCCGGAACTGCCCTTGGCCGCCGGAGAGTGTGAAGTTGCCGTCGTCCAATGCCTCCAGGGCTTGATTTTGGGTTATTCCTGAGCCGGGATTGTCGTAGTGATTCTTGGCCAGTCGGTAGCCCGCTTCAGCCAACAGGTAGGCCTTATCGCTCAGGTTGGAGAGCACCGCCTGTTCGCCCGAAGAACTCACCATGGGCACCAGGGCTGCGGCCAGCACCGAAAAGAGTAGTATGGCGGCGATCAGCGCGATCAAAGCGCTGCCGCGGGTATGGTCACGATTGCTTCGACACCAGATATGGTATGCACGCCTCTCCATCGATTTCATCGCACCGCCCCGCCGACATTATTGGTGTTGCGCATGTGGATCAGCGTCGTAAAATTCTGAGTTTGGGCCGGAGCATCTGGCCGGCTCAAATTCAGGGTGATCTGGATGGTGGACAGATTATTGATAGCAAACGGACAGGACAATTGGGCTGCTCCTTGGAAATAGCCGAGAGACCATCCCTGGACACCATCCACGAGGATATCCCCAGTGTTATCGAGGGTATTGGGTGGGTTCTCGTAGAGCAGCACCTGGTGATTCGCGTTGTTGAATTGGAGCGCCCAGAGAGTGGTACTCGGCCTGCCGCTCACCTCTTCAACGCGTTCGTAAACGATAAAAGGGTCTGGTCCGTTATTGACATTGACGACGTTGGTCAGCTCGGTCAGTTCCCGGATCAAGCGGGCCATGGCCATCTGCCCCTTCTGGGCAACTTGCACGTTGGATCGGCTGAAATCGTAGCTCTCAACGGCCGCCACCAGCCCCATGCCGAAGATGGAGGCCAACAGCGCCAGCAGCGCCAGGGACGCGATCATTTCGATCAGGGTAAAACCACTCTCAGAACTCTCGTCGCGCATTTTACCGCGTTTCATCAATGAAGTGCTTCCCTAATATTTTGTACTCCATGCCGTCAGGGCGCGAACAAAGAGGTCAGCCGGTGCTGGGTGCCTTGCGCGGCAATGGTGACTTTCAAAATCGTGCTCGTGGTGCAGGAATCGTCCGTCGTCGACTCTATTCCCAAGGCGTTGAACCCAATGCATGTGTTATCGACAAGCGCGATGGGAACAGTGCCCGTGAATGTAAATGATGGATTGTTCCAGTAATGGCCATTTGCAACTAAGTTGTGCAAAGTTTGAACAGGAATTCCCTGGCGGCAGTCGGCGGCGATGTTTTCCATCACCGCCCGCAGGGCCAGGTTTTCATTGATCACTTGGATCGGTCGATAGCTGCGGCCGGTCTGGTTGGCGATCACCTGGACCAAAATGACGGCCAGCACCGCCGAAATGATGATCGTGACGATCACCTCGATCAAAGTGAACCCGCGCCGATCCGCGGCGATGGGAAAGCGGTCCGCGCTCATCGGATGAACCCCGTGTTCTGGAGAATAGTGATGGTTTCATTACTCTCGCCGGCCTTGGAGAGCGTCAGC
>JBAQGR010000531.1:0-6140 GCA_049287895.1 Desulfatitalea sp. | reverse complement strand
TTGCCGGCATCGATGCCGACCCGCAAGGGCCGCTGCACTTCGATATTCTCCACGATGTGATCGACATAGGCCGGCAATATTTCATAATGGGTGATCTCGCCCTGCCCGGTCACGAAGGCCTGGTCGTCGATGATTGCGCGAATCCGCTGGATCTGCTCGCCGAACACCGAATCCACGCCGCTGCAAATTTTAAAGCCGTTGTACTCGGGCGGATTGTGGCTGGCCGTAACCATTACGCACCCCTGGGTCTCCAGGTAACGGATGGCAAAATAGGCGACCGGCGTAGGACACACGCCGATATCCACCACCTGGCAGCCGCTGGCCACCAATCCGTCCATGAGCCGTTCGGCATAGGCATCGGAGGTCAATCGGCAGTCGCGGCCCACGGCGATCAAGCGATGCTCCTGCTGTTGCAGGTAGGTACCGATCCCCCGGCCCAGCAACACCACATCCGCTTCGTTTAAATCCTTGCCGGCGACTCCGCGGATATCATACTGACGGAAGATCTCGGGATTGAGCATGGCTGACTCCTTATGCGCTGTTGGCAATGAACCGTTTTTCTGCGGGCGATATGTAGCAGATGGCTTCAGGCAATGCAAAGCAACTTAACAGGCTGTATTATCCCTTGACCACCGCCAGCGGCCGCAGCCGGGCCACCTTTTTGGAGATACCGGCGCCGTGCACTACCTCCACCACCTGGGAGACATCTTTGTAGGCTTCGGGCATCTCTTCGGCCAGGGTGGCCCGCCCGGTCCAGCGCACCAGGACCCCGCGCTCTTCCAGCTCCCGGGCAATCGAGCGGCCCCTGGCCTGGCGCAGAGCGGCTTTGCGGCTGAGCACGCGCCCGGCCCCGTGGCAGGTGGAGCCGAAGGTCTCGGCCATGGCCTGATCGGTGCCCACCAACACATAGGAGGCGGTGCCCATGTCGCCGGGAATCAAAATCGGCTGACCAATGTCACGGTAGTCGTGGCTGAGCTCCGGCCGGCCCGGGCCAAAGGCGCGCGTGGCCCCTTTGCGGTGGACGCAGAGCCATTGGGAGCGGCCATCCACGATATGCTCTTCCTTTTTGGCGATGTTATGGCAAACGTCGTACACCAAGCGCATGTTCAAGGCCCGTGGGCTGATACCCAAAGTCTCTTCAAAGGTTTCCCGGCAGCGGTGCAGCAGGACCTGGCGGTTGGCCCAGGCATAGTTGGCGGCGCAGGCCATGGCCTTCAAATAGCGCCGGCCCTGTTCGGAGTGGATGTAGGCGCAGGCCAGTTGGCGATCGGGCAGCTCGATCCCCAGGGTTTTGACATGCTTGCTCATGGCCGCCAGAAAGTCATCGCATACCTGATACCCCAGGCCCCGCGAGCCGCTGTGGAGCATCATCGTGATCTGTCCCAGCCGCAGGCCGAAAGCCTCGGCGGCCTCGGGCAGGAAGATCTCCTCGACCACCCCCACTTCCAGAAAGTGATTGCCCGAGCCCAGGGTGCCCAACTGGTTGCTGCCGCGCTCCAAGGCGCGCTGGCTGACCACTTCCGGATCGGCGTGGGGCAGACAACCATTGTCCTCGGTGTGATCGATATCGTCGTCGGTCCCGAAACCATGATCGATGGCCCACTGGCTGCCTTGGAGCAGTACTTTTTTTTGATCCTTGGGCGACAATCGGACCGATCCGGTGGAACCGACCCCCGAGGGCACATTGCGGTAAAGGGCGTCCACCAGATCCTTGATCCGGCCCTGGATATCCGCGTGCTCCAGGTCGGTGGTGGCCAGGCGCACACCGCAGTTGATATCGTACCCGACACCGCCGGGGGAGACCACCCCGCTCTCCCAGTCGAAGGCCGCCACGCCGCCGATGGGAAAGCCATACCCCCAGTGAATATCGGGCATGGCCAGCGAAGCTTTGACAATGCCGGGCAAGACGGCCACATTGGCCACCTGGTTCAGCGCCTCTTCCTGGCGGACCTGATCGAGCATGCGCGCGCTGGTGTAGATCATCCCCGGCACGCGCATCGGCCCGGTGGGCTCCATCCGCCAACGGTAGTCATCGATACGTGTGATTTGCATAACCTCTCCCCTACCCCACCAACCTACACATCGAAGATCACCCGCGCCCGCCACCCATCATTGGTCGGCCCCACCTGTACCTGGTGGTAGGTGACGGCCTTGACCTCCTTGTCGATGCGGTACTGTCCGACAATATAGTCGCCAGTGGTCACCGCAGCCTGTAAACGGTTCTGGTCCAACGATTCAATCCGGAGTTGCCCGAGCAGTTGCTGTCGACCGTTCCACAGGTAGAGCAGCTCCCTGAGCCAGTTGACCATCAGATCGGCCCAGTCTTCGCCCTGCACGCTGATCGTGTGGCGTCGAAGGCCTTCCACCGGCAAACGCACCGAGGGCGCGATCACCTCGAAGAGCGCATGGCCGGCATTGGTGAACAGCGCTTCGGGATCGGCACCGGATATCTCAATACCCAGATCGGCGGTATGATCGAATAACCGATAATATTTATTTGGCAATCCCCCTCCCCTTGCACAAGGCGCCGCGTGGCCAGCATTCCCGATATCGCTACAGCGGCACACCCCCGTTAAAACCCGAAACTCCTTCTTATGTATTTGAAATCGCACCCGCCTTCAATGCCAAAGAACATCGCTGGACACTGAAGGGCCGTTCCTTTCTCCGTCGGCGTATGGTAAGGTGGCCACCGGCCGGCACGTGGCAGCAGCATGCAACCGACAGGACAAGGATGATTCCCATGACCATCGACAACGAGGTGCAAAAGGCGTTTCTGCTCGAACTCTACCGCAGCGCCAACGGTGACGCGGGCACCCAGCGCTCCATGCATGTGGTGGGAGCCGCCATCGGCCTGGACAAGGAGAAGGCCGGCAAAACCGCCGAAGATCTGATCGGCAAAGGTTGGGTGGAGATCAGAACCCTGTCCGGCGGAATCGGCATCACCGCCGAGGGTATCGAAATGGCCCAGCAAGAGGGCGCGGCCCCTGCGGGTACGGCCGGTGACCCGATTGCCAAGCTGGGCAACGGCCCATTGATTGGAGAGAAGGAGCGCTCGGCGGTGGAGAAGATGCTGGCCGAGACGAAGCAGAGCATCGCCAAGCTGAACACGGCGTATGCGCAACTCGAAGAGATGGTCATCGACGTCAAAACCATCGAGGTTCATCTGCTCTCTTCCCGTCCCAAAACGGCTGTCATCAGGGAAGCATTGCGCGCCCTCCAGCCTGCGCTGGCAAAGGCGGGTGCCAAGGAGACGGCCGGACGCATCGGGCGCATGATCGGCTAACCGAAGGTTGACGTTTGCGAAAGAAGTCCGAGAACCGTCACTCCCGCGAAGGCGGGAGTCCAGAACCGTACGGAATAACTGGATCCCCGCCTTCGCGGGGATGACACTAACAGACCTCAAGCGACCATTTACAAGTTCATCAAAATGGAATGTGGCAAGAGAGAAGCACAGCACATGACGACGGCATACGCGGCCATCATCCGGGAGAATTTAAAGAAGCTTTTCACGCGGGATTTGGACGAACGGGCCGGCGCAATGGCGGCCCGGCGCAATGGCGATCGATTCGAATGCATGGCGTTCGGCCGGCCCTGCCGCATCGCACCGGAGGGCATCACCCTGGAGGGCATGGCCGAAGAGGGCCCCAGGGGCATCATCATCTCACTCTATGCCTTGCATGCCGTGAGCGCGGCCCCGGTGCTGGAACCGTTCAAAGCCTTTAAAGAGATCCCCAACAGCGCCCCCTATGCCGGCGCTTTCGCCAACCGCACCGAACAAGCCCTGGAGCCGGCCGTCGGGCGCCTGGCCGCTCTCCGGGAGAAGATCTTCGCAAACCTGGAAGGCGCGGCCGCCCCGGCCTCGGTGAGCGGCGACCTGGCCTTTGTGGTCCGGCCCCTGCCCAAGATCACCCTGTGCTATGTCTGCTACCTGGCCGACGACGATTTCCCGGCCGGCGTCACCTGCCTCTACGCAAACAATGCCCCTCTTTTTCTACCCACCGACGCCCTGGCCGATGTGGGGGAGTATACTTCCAAGGCCATTTTGGAATTGTGCGCCAAGGCTGAAGAGAAGAAGTAAACTTATTGTCACTTCAGCATCTCTTCTGCCCGCAGGGCCACATTCTCGGCCGTGAAGCCGAACTTCGCCAGCACCGTGCCGCCGGGGGCCGAGGCGCCGAAGCCGGTCATGCCGACGACTTGACCGGAGATGCCCACATAGCGCTCCCAGCCCATGGCCACGCCGGCCTCGACGGCCAGGCGGGCGGTCACCTGGGGTGGCAGCACTTCGTTTTTGTAATCCGCGTCGTTTTCTTCGAACAGCTCCCAACTGGGCATGTTGATCACCCGGGCGGCTATTTTCTTGGCCTCCAAAAGCTTTTGGGCTTTCAGGGCCAGGTGGACCTCCGCGCCCGTTCCGATGAGCAGGATATCCGGGGTGCCCTGGCAGTCGGACAAGATATAGCCACCTCGGACCAGCTGGCCGCCGGTCTGCTTGGGATCGAGCACGGGCAGATTCTGGCGGCTGAGGGCCAGAACCACCGGTCGGTTGTTGCTGCGAATGGCCTGCACCCAGGCATCCACGGTCTCGTTGGCGTCGCAGGGCCGCAGTACCAAAAGGTTGGGGATGGCGCGCAACGCGGCCAGGTGTTCCACCGGCTGATGGGTGGGACCGTCCTCGCCCACGGCAATGGAATCGTGGGTAAAGACGTAAATGATGGGTAGTTTCATCAGGGCGGCCACGCGGATGGCCGGCCGCACATAGTCGGCGAACACGAGGAAGGTGCCGCCGAAGGGCCGGATGCCGCCATGCAAAAAAAGACCGGACATGATGGCGCCCATGGCGTGCTCGCGCACGCCGAAGCGGATGTTGCGGCCATGGTAGCTGCCCCTCTGAAACTCGGGAAGGCCTTTCAGGAAGGTGTTGTTCGACGGCGCCAGGTCGGCCGAGCCACCCATGAGCGTGGGAATGCGCTGGGCCAGAACGTTGAGCGCCTTGCCCGAAGCGGCGCGAGTGGCGACCGATCCATCTTCCGGTTTGAAAAGCAAGAGATTCTTCTCCCAGTCCCGTGGCAGAAACCGGCTGATGGCATTGACCCATTCATCGGCCAACTGGGGATAGCGCTTAGCAAAAGCGGTGTACCGTTCCTGCCATTGGGCTTCGGCGGCCTGACCGCGCCCCGCGGTGCGGCGGCAGTGGTCCAGGGCTTTTTCGGGCACGCAAAACAAAAGATCCTTGTCACACCCTAAAAATCCTTTGGTCAGACACACCTCCGCCTCTCCCAAAGGCGCACCGTGGGCTTCGGCCGAATCCTGCTTGTTGGGACTGCCGAAAGCGATGTGGGTTTGAAGCACGATCAAGGAGGGGCGTTGGCTGTCGGCCTGGGCGTCGTGCAATGCGCGCTCGATGGCCGCCAGATCGTTGCCGTCGGCCACATTGAGCACTTGCCAGTTATAGGCCGCAAAACGCTTGGCCACATCCTCGGTAAAGGCGATATCGGTGGAGCCTTCGATGGAGATTCCATTGTCGTCGTAAATACAGATCAGGCGGCCCAACCCCAGATGACCGGCCAAAGAGGCCGCCTCCGAGGCCACCCCCTCCATCATGTCGCCGTCGCCACAGACCACATAGGTATAGTGGTCCATGATGGCATGCTCGGGCTGGTTGAAACGGGCCGCCATATGGCGTTCGGCCATGGCCATGCCCACGGCATTGGCCACCCCCTGCCCCAGCGGACCGGTAGTGGTCTCCACGCCGGGCGTGTGGCGGTACTCCGGGTGCCCAGGGGTCTTGCTGCCCCATTGGCGAAAACTCTTAATATCTTCGATGCTGACATCGTATCCGGTCAGATAGAGCAGGCTGTAAAGCAGCATGGAAGCGTGCCCGCCGGAAAGCACGAACCGATCGCGGTTGGGCCAATCGGGGTTGCGCGGGTTGTGGTTCATGAACCGGGTCCACAGCACATAGCCGGCGGCGGCCAGTCCCATGGGGGCGCCGGGATGGCCCGAGTTGGCGCGCTGGATGGCGTCCATGGTCAAGGTCCGAATGGCGTTGACGCAACACTGGTCCAGTTCAGAGACATTTTCAGTGATCCGGCTTTTCATTTTGCTTTCTCCTTTGGGAGTCTTTCCGGTGAGATGCG
>JBAQGR010000530.1:0-14003 GCA_049287895.1 Desulfatitalea sp. | reverse complement strand
GGCCAGAAAAGCGCCAGCAGGGCCACAGCGGCGCTAGTGCCCAACACGAAACCGAGGGTGTGTTGCACGCTCCAGGGGTTGCTCCACGCCGGTGGGATCTGGCGTTGCAGCAGATGGATCAGGGCGTTGACGGCGACGGTCACTGCAAAGGCTTTCCAGGGAATTTCCGGGTAGCTGTCGCAGCGACCCACCACGGCGGCGGTCAGCGCCACACCGGTGCGCTGATGGATGCGCTGGATCAGGTCGTTGAGTTGGGCGGTCTGGTCGTCATTGAAGAACATGGGCGTGCATACGATCGCTTTAGGGTTACCCCGGATCCAGGGTGTGGTTTTGGCCGAGTTGAGCTTTTTATAAGTGATGTCGCGGTCATTGGCAATGGGCATCAAAAATGTATTGACAAGCACACGGCCTTTATCTAAACATGGGCAAAACTGACTGAGTGCTCAGTGTAAAGGGTTTAATGATGTCGAAGAAAGAGGAAATATTGCACGTTGCCACCCGTTTGATGGCCGTCAAGGGCTATAAGGACGCCTCGATGGCCGAGCTGGCCAAAATCACCGGTGTGGCCCAGGGCACGATCTTCTATCACTACAGCACCAAAGAGGCGCTGTTCCTGGCCATCCTGAAAGCGTTCCAGGAGGATATCGTCGCTCATTTTTCGCGTTACCGCAACGAGCACCAGTTTTCCTCGGGATTGCACATGGTGGAGGAGGTGATTGCCTTCTATATGCAGATGGCCTCCCAGATGGAAGATCGCTTCATGTTGCTGCACCGGCATGACGCCTATGAATTGGCCCAGGTGAACCCCGAGTGCCGCGATTGTCTCGAGGCGATTTACGACTGCCTTATCGATATTTTCGAGCAGGCCATCGTGGCCGGCCAAAAGGACGGTTCCATTCGCGACGTCCCGGCGCGGCGCATGGCCATGATCCTTTTTACGATGGTGGATGGTCTGATTCGGTTTCACACCTACCGGTTGTACGATGCGGGCGTGCTTTACGAAGATGTGGTCCAGGCGTGCCGCGCACTGTTGCAAAACAACCCGTCAGCGCTCAGGAGTTGAAGATGCTTGTCAAGATTTTTCCCTTTATCCAATGGTTCAAGGATTACGATCTCGGCGCGTTAAAGGCCGATGCCATCGCCGGCTTGACCGTGGCCCTGGTTCTGATTCCCCAATCCATGGCCTACGCCCAGCTGGCCGGTATGCCGGCGTACTATGGCTTGTACGCCTCTTTTCTGCCGCCCATGCTTGCGGCCCTGTTCGGTTCCAGCCGGCAGTTGGCCACCGGGCCGGTGGCCGTGGTGTCGCTGATGACCGCGGCGTCCCTCGAGCCGCTGGCCACGGCCGGCAGCGAGGGCTTCATCGCCTATGCCATCGTGTTGGCGTTGATGGTAGGGGCCTTCCAGCTAACTCTGGGAATTTTGCGCCTCGGCCTGGTGGTCAACTTCCTCTCCCACCCGGTGGTCAACGGTTTTACCAACGCGGCGGCCATCATCATCGCTTCGTCCCAGCTCTCCAAGATGTTCGGCGTCAACGTGGACGAGGCCACCCACCATTATGAAACCATCTGGCGCGTCCTGCAGGCGGCAGCCCACTATATCCATTGGCCCACGCTGCTTATGGGGGTTTTTGCCTTCGGCATCATGTACGGCCTCAAAATGCTGGCACCGCGCATTCCCAACGTGCTGGTGGCCGTGGTGATCACCACCCTGATCTCCTGGGGAACCGGATTCGAACACAACCAGACGATGCCGGTGACGGCCATTGTCTCCCCCAAGACCCAGGCCCTCATCGCCCAGTTCAACGAGGCTACAAAGGGGATCGTGGCGCTTACCAAAGAGCGGACCCAGATCAACAAAACCATGACCTCTGCCGATGAATCTCACGATACCGTAGGCGTGATCGATGCGCGCCACGATGTCGAAGTGGTCCAAGTGGGCCTGAAACGCTTCAAGGATCAGGCCCAGGCGGCCAGGAAGGAGCTGCGTCACACGATTTTTAAGGCGGCGGTCCAAAACGACGGCTCCCTGCTCTTTTATCCAGAAGAAGAACCGCTGCCCGCCGGCGCCCAAACGGACGGTCGCCGTTGGCACGTCCGGGTGGGCAATACTCCTTTGGCCGCGGACCGGATGGTCATGAATGGCGGCGGATCGGTGGTGGGCGATATTCCCAAGGGGTTGCCTTCCTTTTCGATTCCCCGGCCGGATTGGGGCGTTATCGGCCACCTCTTTCCCTTTGCCGCCATCATCGCCCTGCTGGGTTTCATGGAGGCCATCTCCATTGCCAAGGCCATGGCCGGTAAGACCGGCCAGCGGCTCGATCCCAACCAGGAGTTGATCGGGCAGGGGCTGGCCAATCTGCTAGGCTCTTTTGGGAAGAGTTATCCCATCTCCGGGTCGTTTTCACGCTCGGCAGTCAATTTGCAGGCCGGGGCCATATCAGGACTTTCCAGCGTCTTCACCGGTCTGACGGTAGTGATCGCGCTGCTGTTCTTTACCCCGTTGCTCTACCATCTGCCCCAATCGGTTTTGGCGGCCGTTATAATGATGGCTGTGATCGGATTGATCAACGTTTCGGGTTTTATCCATGCCTGGCACGCCAAGTGGTATGACGGCGCCATCTCCATCATCTCCTTTGCGGCCACCCTGGCCTTCGCGCCCCATCTGGACAAAGGGATCATGATCGGCGTGGGGCTGTCGTTGGCTGTCTTTTTGTATAATAGCATGCGTCCCAAGGTAGTCTCCCTGGCGCGGGCCGAAGACGAGGCGTTGCGCTGTGTATCCACCCACGGATTGAAGGAGTGCGAACATGTGGCCATGGTGCGCTTCGATGGTCCGCTGTTTTTCGCCAACTCCAGCTACCTGGAAGACAAGATGATGGAGATGATGCGCGCCAAACCTGGTTTGAAACATATTATTATGGTATCCAACGGCATCAACGATATCGACGCCTCGGGAGAAGAGACGTTGTCCTTATTGGTGGACCGTATCCGCAGCGCGGGGGTGGATATCTCGTTGAGCGGGGTGAACGAGGCGGTGATGCAGGTGTTTCGGCGCACACATCTGCCGGAGAAGATCGGGCAGGACCATATCTTTCCGACCATGGAAAAGGCGATCGTGGCGGTCCATCCCGAATCCCATCGTTCGAGCACGGAACAGGCCTGTCCGTTGCTGACCGTCTGCCGTCTGGTGGAGAACTGATCGGCCTCAAAGGGAGAAGCATATGTCCGTAATTACTGTTTTCAGCGGAAGTTTTTGCAATGAAGAGGCGGTGGTGCGCGATCTGAGCGCGCAAACCGGCTATAAACTGGTTAACGATGCCGACTTGATCGCGGCGGCCGGCCGGCAATCGGGAATCCCCGAAACCAAGATCGAGCGGACCTTTTCAGCGCGCACATCGGTGTTCAATAAATTCACCCACGAGCGGGAACGGACCCTGGCCCACCTGCGCATCGCCCTGGCCCGCACGCTGGCCGAGGAAAATCTGGTGATCCATGGGTTTGCCGGCCTGCTTATCCCCCGTGGCATCAGTCATGTGCTCAGGATCTGCCTGATCGCCGATTTGAAATCGCGCGTGGCCACGGCGGCCAAGGCACTGCAGGTCAAAGACAATGAAGCGCTTAAATTGATCCACAAGCAGGAAGAGGATCGGGCCACTTGGGTCCATGCATTGTTTGACGTCCGTGATCCTTGGGCGCCAGAACTGTACGATATGGTGTTGCCCACCGATAAGATGGAAACCGAAGCGGTAGCCGAAATCATTGCCCAGAATGCGAGCTCTTCCGTGGTGCGCATGACCGGAAGCAGCCAGCGGGCGGTGGAAGATTTCCTGCTGGCCTCCCAGGTGGAAGCGGCCCTGGTGCAGGAAGGTCATCAGGTGGCGGTGCAAGCCATGGAGGGGCAGGTCGTGCTGACCATTAACAAGCACGTGCTGATGCTCAGCCGTCTGGAGAGCGAGCTCAAAACCATCGCCGGCAAGGTGGCCGGGGTTAAGGTGGTGGAAACCAAGGTGGGGCCTGGGTTCTACCAGGCCGATATCTATCGCAGACAGGATTTCAGTATGCCAACAAAA
Source organism: Desulfatitalea sp. (assembly GCA_049287895.1). Taxonomy (GTDB): domain Bacteria; phylum Desulfobacterota; class Desulfobacteria; order Desulfobacterales; family Desulfosarcinaceae; genus Desulfatitalea. The sequence goes on along the minus strand of JBAQGR010000530.1, from coordinate 9,931 downwards.
ATACTATTGGTGGATGACGAACGGGAATTTGTGCAAACTTTGTCCGAGCGGCTGCTCATGCGCGACCTGGGATCGGCCGTGGCCTACGACGGCGAGTCGGCCCTGAAGGTGGTGCGCGAAGACGAACCGGATGTGATGATTCTGGACCTGAAGATGCCGGGCATCGACGGTATCGAGGTGCTGCGTCGGGTCAAGGAGAGCCAGCCGGAGATCGAAGTGATCATCCTTACCGGGCACGGCTCGGAGGCCGACCGGGACACGTGCGTGCGTCTGGGCGCCTTTGCCTATCTGCAAAAACCGGTGGATGTGGAAGAACTCAGCGCCACCATCCGGCGGGCCAACGAGAAGATCAAGCAAAAGAACGAGCTCCGCCGTTAAACGGGAAGAGGCGATCTGCCGGGGACGCCGGGCGGGAAGAGCATGGCCCGTGGCGTGACGAACCGCTCGAAAGAGGCGACATGGCTTTGCTGGATAGTATAAAACCGGACTTCTGGAACGTGCGACCCATATCGCCGGGTGCCTCGCGCTACCTATTCAACTACCGGCGCATCTGGAAATGGTGCGTGCTGCTCACCGGCATTGTGGCTTTGGTGCCGCTGATTTTCATCACCCTCGTAGATTACAAGGTGACCGAACGGGCCCTGGAATCGGAATTTCGTCTGCGGACCGCGCGGGTGGTATCCAATACCCGCAGGGTCGTCGGTTTTTTCCTCAGCGAGCGGCGCGCGGCCCTGGATTTCATCGCCCGGGACAACCCCCCTCTGGCGCTCACCGACCCGGTGCGTCTGGCGGCCATTCTGGACGGACTGCAAAAGAGCTTCGGCGGCGGTTTCATGGACCTGGGGCTCATCGGCGCCGACGGCCGGCAAAAAGCCTACGTCGGGCCGTTCAGTCTGCAGGACAAGGATTACCACGAACAAGCGTGGTTCCGAATGGTGGTGGACCGGGGTGTCTATGTCAGCGATGTCTTTTTGGGCTATCGTCAGGTGCCCCATCTGATCATCGCGGTGAAGCAGAACCTGTCCAACGGCTCGTTCCAGGTGCTGCGGGCTTCCCTGGGGATCGGCCCCTTCGAGGATCTGCTGGCCAACATGGAACTGGGCGGCCTGGGCGACGCATTCATGGTGAACGAACACGGAATCCTCCAGACCCCTTCGCGCAATTTCGGGCGCGTGCTCGAGCCCTTGGCGCTGTCCTTGCCAGAGTACTTTCCGACCACCCAGGTCATCGACGGCGTCACCGCTTCGGGCGAGCGGCTTCTCATCGGGTACTGCTTTATCGAGGACACCCCCTTTATCCTGATGATCGTCAAAAAGCAGCAGGACCTGATGCGCTCCTGGCACCGCACGCGCCTGGAACTGATTCTTTTCCTCGTCTTCAGCGTCACGCTGATAACGGGGGTAATCCTGGGGACGGCCACCTACATGGTGCGCAACATGCATCTGGCCGACGAAAAGCGGTTGATGAGCCTGCACCATTTGGAGTACAGCAACAAGATGGCTTCCATCGGGCGCATGGCGGCCAGCGTGGCCCACGAGATCAACAACCCGCTGGCGATCATCAACGAAAAGGCGGGGCTCATCAAGGATCTGTTCACCATCAAGCAGATGTATGCCGCCGATGCCAAGCTCAACGGGCTGGTGGACTCGATTCTGGTGTCGGTCAAACGGGCCGGCAAGATCACCAAGCGGCTGCTCACTTTCGCCCGCAACCTGGAGGCGGCCGTCGAGGAGATCCACCTGGAAGAAGTGGTGCGCGAAGTGTTCAGTTTTGTGGAAAAAGAGGCCCAGATGCGCGACATTCACATCGAGGTGGATGTCTCTCCCTCCTGGACGGCCATCCGCAGCGACCGGGGCAAACTCCAGCAGATTTTCCTCAACATCGTCAACAACGCCTTCGCCGCTGTGGAAGATGGAGGCCAATTGCGGGTCCAGGTCCGGCCGGAAGATGGCCCGAACGGCGTGATCCTGCGTTTTTATGACGACGGCTGCGGCATACCCGCGGAGGATGTCCAGCGCATTTTTGAACCGTTTTTCTCGACCAAAACCGGAAAAGGGGGCACCGGCTTGGGCCTCTCCATCACCTACAATCTGGTGCATGAAATCGGCGGGCGCATCGAAGTGGCCAGCGCGGTGGGCAAGGGTACCTGTTTTACGATTCACCTGCCCACTGACATCGGCACCCTGAAAGGACAAAGCCATGCGGGTATTGCTGGTGGACGATGAATCGGATCTGGCCTCGGCCCTGGCCGAAAGGCTGGATATGCGCGGTATCGATGCCGATTGGGTGAGCTCGGGTCAGGAGGCCCTGGCGCGGGCGGCGGCCGGCCGCTACGATCTGGCCGTGCTGGATCTGAGAATGCCCAAGATCGGAGGATTGGAGCTCAAGGCACGCATGCTGGCGCTCTATCCGCATATGAAGTTCATCTTTCTGACCGGGTATGGGTCGGAAAAGGATTTCGAGGCGGTGGCCTGCGAGTCGGGTGAAAAGTGTTACCTGGTCAAGCCGGTGGAGATCGAGGATCTGATTCGATTGATGAACGATTTGACCAAGAAGTCAGGAGGCGTCCTATGATTGCGGGAATGAATCTTGTGGGCCAAAGCGGCTTGAGCTATTTCGGCCGCACCACGGCCTCCATCTCCCATGAACTCAAGAATGCCCTGGCCATCATCAAGGAGAATGCCGGCTTGCTGGGCGATTACCTGCTCATGGCCGACAAAGGCATGCCCATTGATCTGGCGCGTTTTAAAACCGTGGCCGGCCGTATTGAGGATCAAACCATGCGGGCCGACGCTATCATTAAAAACCTCAACCGGTTCGCCCATAGCGTGGATGACCCCGTCAAGTCCATTGACCTGAATGAAATCATGATGCTATTGGGGGCATTGACGCAGCGGGAGGCGGCGATGCGCCAGGTGGCTTTGAACCTATGTCCTGAGAGTTCCACGGTAAGGGTAACCACGGCGCCCTATCTGCTGTTGACCCTCCTGGGACGGTGCCTGAGTGTTGCCCTCCAGCATATCGGTTCGGGCAATGCGTTGACCCTGCGAACGGCCAAGAGTGATACCGGCGGAACGATCTATTTTGAAACAAAAGAGGCGTCCGCTTTACAGCCCCCAGGTGATTTTCCAGGCGAGAGCGAATCTGCCCTTATATCTGCCGTGGGAGCCGCTTACCATCTGGACGGAACAAAGGGGTGCATGGTAATAACCTTATCGAATCGCTGACGCTTGGCCTGCAAGGGTCCGGCGGAAACACAGCCACAAGGAGAAATGATATGGCGGAAAAAATTTTGTTGGTGGACGACGAAAAGGAATTCCTGACGGTCATGTCCGAACGCATGACGGCCAGGGGCATGGATGTGACGACGGCCGACTCGGCCCAGGAGGCGTTGCAACAGGTCGAAAGTGGGACCTACGATGCGATCGTCCTGGACCTGAAGATGCCCGGTATGGATGGTATCGAAACCTTGAAGGCGATTAAGATGCGGAATCCAACCTTGCAAGTAATTCTGCTCACCGGCCACGCCACCCTGGAAAAAGGCATCGAGGCCATGAAGCTGGGCGCCATGGATTTTGTGGAAAAGCCGGCCGATCTGAATACGCTTACCGAAAAGATCAGAACAGCCCAGGCCCGCAAAATGGTGCTGGTCGCCAAGCAGACGGAAAGTAAACTGAAAAGTATCATTAATGCCAAGGGGTGGTAGGCTTGCTGTAACGCAGACCCTTCGGATGTGGATGGCGGATCGGTTAGGCTCCTACCGGTTTCATGGCAGGATGCCCGCCGATCCTTTTTTTTTCAGCATCAGATGTTGAGCGTTCGACGTTCAATCGATCACTCCCGATAATTTTGAGAGAACATCTTGACTTAGGAGGGATATGTGGCCTATGAAAGATGTCTCATTGGCATAGCGTAATTTTTATACCCTAAAAACACCCCCTGGGTACTGGCAAGGACCCAAGTTTTTCGGGTATGCATTAGCGATTGAAGCTCGAAAGTCCATCTGGTCTGTTTTTGTGCGGCTGTTCTCCTCGAGAAAAGTAACTCACTGATGCGGTTTCGTATTCGTGTTTGGGCTTTGTTTGCGAACTAATATAGCGTCGGATAGAATCTGACCGCACAAAAACCATTTTCGAAGGTGCATCGAGTCGATTGGTATTGCGATGGGCCTTTTAAAATAAGGTGGTTCCATGAAACAGCTGATCAAACGATTGTTGACCCTCCGATTGCGTAAACGCAGGCGATTTCGAGCTAAAAGTGGCGTCTATGTTGTTTTGGGACGATATCTATCCTTGGGAAAAAACCAGGTCAACGATATCGGCATGGGGGGATTGTCATTCTACTACATCGAAAATGGGGCAAGGGTCAGCCGCGAACAGCAGACATTGACATTGTTGACCGACGGCCCGACATCCGCCGTGCAAATTCCCTGCAGGACCGTCGGCGATGACAGTACCGGTGAGTTGATATTCCCCAATCAATCCGTCAAGCGCCGCTGCGTGAAGTTTGAACGTATGAACACAGAGCAAAAAAAACAGCTCAAACATCTTATCAAGGGCTATTGTCAGAAATAATAGAAGGGCGCTCTCGCCCTATGCCACCTTAATAAACGCCATATCTTCGGATTGAGAGTCGAACAGCAGGGTCTGGCAAATGCTCTCCAAATTTTCCCGCATGGCCGCTTTGCGGTTCTCGCCCATGGGAAAGCCTTTGGCTACAGCGGTTACCATCACTGCCAGCAGTTTTACCCTCTGGTAAAAGACATGGTCGTATTCCCTGCCACTCGAAAGGGTCAATGGATTGCAATCGTGCTGAGCGCCTGAGTTCAGTCCACCGAGGGCGATGGATCCTTGCGTGATGTGGTGCGCGTTTTCAAGAATGGCCTGGCGGCGGTGTTCTCCCAACGGAAAGCCGTCGAGATAGGCTTCGGCCATGATCACAATTAATTTCAATCGGGAGATAAATAGGTCGTCCAGATCCATTTCGCGTGTTTGGGCAGGAGGAGAGCCAAATCGAAGCATGCCGAATCATCCTTATCATTTATTCCGGTAGGGGGCTGTACCCCCCCTCAAAGCGGCCTGTCTTGTATCCCCTTGGGGAACGCATGTCAAGCACCGCCTCGTTTCCAAAAGAGTCTGGATGGTGTCTCGCAACATATTGAAATTAAATGGTGAAATACAGACGATAGGTTCGCGCAAGGTGCTGAGGAAGCAGAGAATTTCTCAATAATGACCGGTCTCTGCGAGTAATGGGAAATTTCTTGATCGATGACTTTGCTGAGGCCCTGTCGGCCGAGGAGGTGCACCCCTCGAACCGAAGCGGTCAGGTGCTGTCATACAATGCCGAGCGTTCTTGGGAGCAGGACGCAACCCCCATCTATGCGGAGGTGGTTCAGCTCCCGTTGCCATGGAAGCTTTCAGGCGTGAGCGTCACAGATGGGACCTCGCGCCGCTCTTGTCCCGAACGTCGCTCAGGAATATGGTCCGAGTAGTAAAATGTGCGTCTCTCGAAGCAGAGGCGTTGATCCGACTGGCAAGTTTGAAAGGCACTGGTTTTCATTTAACTACATCCGTTTTTTTGCGTTAAATGTTTTTTCCGTATCCTTAGGCAGGTCTTTTGCTTTCGAGAAAGAAAGCAAAACACATGCCTGGTTGCTTTTGTATAAAAAGAATAATAATAACAGGTTTTTTAAAAACGGGAAGCGTCTGTGAACGTGATCGGGGCGACTCAATTTTTCCTTCAGGGTACCAAATTTTCTCGCGCAGGGGGTTTCCGTTTCCGTTGCGGTGGACGCTAAACATATTTAGTGCCCATTAAACAAATTTAAAATCACTAGGTTCCATATGACACGAGCAAATATTATTACCGGTGTGGCAGTAGCCATCCTGGCACTATGCATCTGGGCGTACATGAATCAACCGGAAGATGAGCCGCCCTGGCCGGTGCGTATCCAGGGATTTTCATTCCAGCCCATGCGCGCCGGTCAAAATCCGATTACCAAACACTACCCCAGTGAAGCGGAAATCGACGAAGACCTAGCCCTTTTGGCTGGGAAAACCCATGCCGTACGTACCTATACCGTGGAGGCCACGATCGCCAAGGTGCCCGAGCTGGCCAAAAAGCATGGCATCAATGTGGCCCTGGGCGGCTGGATCGATACCGAAATGGAACGCAACGAGCGCGAGATCCAGACGATGATCGAAATCGCTCAAGCCAACTCCAATGTGGTGCGGGCCATCGTCGGTAATGAATCCATTCTGCGCGAGGACCTGCCCATCGAACAAATGATCGGTTACCTGGATCGCGTGCGCAAGGCGCTGTGGGTGCCGGTCAGCACGGCCGAACCCTGGCATGTGTGGAAAAAACATCCTGAATTGGCCGATCATGTGGATTACCTGGCCGTCCACATGCTGCCCTATTGGGAAGGGGTCGATCTGGATGAGTCGCTCGATTTCATTGTCGAAAAGATCAATGAACTCAAGGTACTGTTCCCCGACAAACCCATTGTCATCTCCGAAGTGGGCTGGCCGAGCAACGGCCGAACCCGTTACAGCGCTGTGGCGTCCAGCGCCAACGAGGCGATTTTCTTGCGCCGCTTCCTGAAACGGGCCGAAGAGGAAAAATACACCTATTACATCATGGAGGCCTTCGATCAACCCTGGAAGCGCGTCACCGAGGGAGCGGTTGGGGCTTATTGGGGGGTGTATGATGTGGATCGCAACCCCAAGTTTTCATTCAACGAGCCGATTGTGGCCATTCCCAACTGGTATGTCCTGGCCGGCATCTCCGTGGTGGTCGCCGCCATCATGATGGCCCTGCTGCTCAGCGACAGCGACACTCTGCGGCGCCGCGGCCGCAGTTTTCTGGCGATCATCGCCTACTTCGCGGCCACGGCCGCGGTTCTCATTGTGTATGACTACATCCACCAATACCTGACCGTGGGAACCGTGCTGGTGGGGATCATGATGTTTTTCGGCATGATCGGCGTTATCGTCGTTCTGCTCACCGAGGCTCACGAATGGGCCGAAGCGCTGTGGGTCACCCGGCGGCGGCGTTCTTTCCGGCCGTTGTGGATGCCGGAAGATATGCTTCCGTTCGTTTCCGTCCATGTGCCGGCGTATAACGAACCGCCGGAGATGATGATTGAAACCCTCGATGCGCTGGCCACAATCGACTACCCGCGTTACGAGGTGGTGGTCGTCGATAACAACACCAAGGACCCCCAGGTGTGGCAGCCGGTGGAGGCGCATTGTAAAAAGCTGGGTGCCCGCTTCCGGTTCTTCCACGTAGATCCCCTGGCCGGTTTCAAGGCCGGCGCTCTTAACTTTGCGCTGAAAAACACCGATCCTCAGGCCACGGTCGTCGCCGTGATCGATAGCGATTATAGGGTCGAGCCAAACTGGCTGAAGGATCTGGTACCGCAATTCAGCAACGAACGCATCGCTCTTGTCCAAGCCCCCCAAGACTACCGCGACGCTGAGGGCAATGCCTTCAAGGCCATATGCTATTCCGAATATCAGGGCTTTTTCTATATCGGCATGGTCACCCGCAACGAGCGCAACGCCATCATTCAACACGGCACCATGACGATGGTTCGGCGCAACGCGCTGGAGGAGACCGGCGGCTGGAGCGAGTGGTGCATCACCGAAGATGCCGAATTGGGGTTGCGGATTTTCGAGAGCTCCTACGATGCCATCTATATCGCCAAGAGCTATGGCAAAGGTCTGATGCCCGACACCTTCACCGACTACCAGAAACAGCGTTTCCGCTGGGCCTATGGCGCCATTCAGATCCTGCGCCGTCATATGGGGTATCTGCTGGGGCGCAAGTCCAACCGGTTGACCACCGGCCAACGCTACCATTTCCTGGCCGGCTGGCTGCCCTGGATCGCCGACGGTATCAATTTGCTGTTCAATGCAGGAGCAGTGGCCTGGTCGGCGGCCATGATCATCGCTCCCAAGAGCTACGATCCGCCGCTGATCGCCTTGTCGATCCTGCCCCTGGCCCTGTTTACCTTCAAAGTGGGCAAGGTCATCTACTTGTACCGCACGCGCGTTCAGGCCAGCGTGGCCCAAACCATGGCGGCGGTTTTGGCCGGATTGGCTTTGTCGCACACAATTTCCAAAGCAATCCTGTGGGGGTTTCTCACCCGCAACAAACCCTTTTTCCGCACGCCCAAGATGGTTCCCGGGCTTGCCTTGCTCAGGGCGGTGATCAACACCTACCAGGAGACATTGGCACTGCTGGTCTTGGTTGCCGCGGCTGTCGGCGTTCACCTGCGGCAGGTATCGACCTCCTTTGATTTGCAGTTCTGGATCATCATGCTGCTCGTGCAGTCGATTCCCTATGCCGCCGCGGTGTTTATCTCGATCGTCAGCGGGTTCCCCTCTATATCGTCCAAATGGGTCGGCTTGCACAAAGTGGGCGTTGAACCGGAGAGCCCTTAACAGCGTCGGACCTGCTTTTAGGTAGTGTCCATAGGTAGTGTCCATCCAGAAATTGGCCATTTGTGGATGGACACTAGGTAAGGAGGATGGGTTATGCCACAGTGGTTTTCTCTGCAGAGAATTCGAATCTCCGTGGTATGCGTTTTGTTCGTATGCATGGCGTTCGGCTGTGCCGGCGTCCCTGCTTCGAACACGCCTTCCGATCCGATTCCACTGACCGTTCTTTTTTTCAATGACCTGCATGGCCATCTGATGCCCTTCGAAATCAAGGGCGATGGGGGGCGAAAAGAGGAGGTGGGCGGCATCGCCCGCATGGCCAGGCTGATCGGTGCGATCCGGGCGGAAAACAGCCGCAAACAGATCCGCACGCTGGTGTTGGTGGCCGGAGATATTCTGCAGGGAACACCCATGTCCACGGTTTTTCACGGTGAGCCGGATATCCTCTGCCTCAATGCCATGGGTGTCGATGCCGTTACAGTGGGCAACCATGAGTTCGATTTCGGCCTGGAGAACTTTCTCAAACTCAAGGAGCAGGCCGTGTTTCCTTTCTTGAGCGCCAATATCGTCACCCGGAAGAGCGGGCAGCCGCTTTGTCAAGCGGCGCTGGCGGTTCCCTTGGGCGACGGTCTGACCTTCACGATCATCGGCGTAACCACCCGGGAACTGATGACCACCACCCAGGCGGAGAATGTGATCGACTTGCAGGTGACTGATTCGGTCATCGCCGTCAAACAGGTATATGAAGAGGCCCAGGCCAATGGACCGGTGCTGCTGCTCTCCCACAGCCGGCATCAGACCGACCGGGAGATCGCTGAAGCGCTGCCGGAGCTATCCGCCATCATCGGCGGCCATGACCAGATCCTGCTGTCGCCTTACCGGACCGTGGGCCGCGTTCCCGTACTTCAGGCCTTTGAAAAGGGTCGTTATCTCGGGCGTATCGATTTGCGCATCGACCCCCGTTCCAAAAAAGCGACGCTGATCGACCATAAGTACATTTCCATCACCGCCGACATAACTCCCGATCCGCGGATATCCGCCATCGTCGCCGCTTACGATGAACGCCTGGGCCAACAGTTCAAACAAGTGATCGGGCAATCCCAAAGCTTTCTGGACGGGGAGCGCGAACACATTCGCTATCAGGAGACCAGCCTGGGCAATTTTATCACCGACATCATGCTGGCGCATACCGGTGCCGGCATCGCCCTGATCAACTCCGGGGCGCTGCGGGCCAGCATCAAAGAAGGCCCCGTTACCGTGGAGGATGTCTTCAAAGCCATGCCCTACGCCAATGAACTCGTTTTGGTGGAGCTCAGTGGAGCCGAGATCGAACGGGCGCTGGTCTGGTCTGTCCGGGGAACGCGGGAAGACGAGGACGGCGGCTTTTTGCATGTCTCCGGCATCACCTTTACGATTCACGGCCGGAGGGTTGAAAACATTAAGATGGCACCCGGCGGCCAACCCCTGGATGCCCGGCGGATCTATAC
>JBAQGR010000529.1:0-2437 GCA_049287895.1 Desulfatitalea sp. | reverse complement strand
ACATCAAAATCGAGCTCGATTTCGCCAAAGGGTTGAAACCGGTGCTGGCCTCCAAGAACCATCTGCGCCAAGTGTTTCTCAACATGGTCTCCAATGCCAAGGATGCCATGCCCAACGGCGGGCTGTTGAAAATCGTCACGCTCGGTAACGGTGGCCATGTACGCGTGGAGATCAGCGATACGGGCACCGGCATCAAACCCGAACACCTGAACAACATCTTCGACAGCTTCTTCACCACCAAAACCGACAGCGCCCGCGGCGTAGGCCTGGGCCTTTCGGTCTGCTACGGCTTCATCAAGGATCACGGCGGCGACATCCAGGTGGAAAGCAGTTGGGGCCACGGCACCACCTTCAAAATCATCCTGCCGGTCATCAGTTCCGCGGAGCCAAACCAGAACTAACACCGCCTCCTTGGCGGCACTCGCCGGGGGCGACCGGCGCTCGCCTGCGCCCCTACCCGGCCGCCAGGATCGAAAAGCCTTTTTGCCGACGCAACGAGGCAAGGGCATCTATTTTTCCCGCACATTAAAACTATAATTTCTATAAAAACTATAATAGTTAAAGTTATTTTGATATTTATGGTTCAGTTATTCTATTATTTATGCTTTTTTCTATTGACAACTGTTTTTGACTGTTTTATTTGATAACCATGACACACAAAAAAGGGGGTGCTCAAATGGAAGACACTTTAACGGTCTATAAAGCCAGCCAATTGTGCAAGGTCTCCTCCAAATCAATCATCAACTGGATCGAGGCCGGTCATATCAAGGCCTACAAGACAGTGGGCGGCCACCGGCGCATCAAGCGCGAAGATCTTGAATTCTTCATGAAGCGTCAGGGAATCCCTATGCCCAGCGACGAGCCGACCCACGCCCACAAACGCATCCTGGTGGTGGACGACGATCCCATCATCGTGGAGACCATCGTGCAGTCCCTGGAGGAAGACGAGTTCGACTACGAGGTGATCTCCGCGGCCGATGGCTTCGAAGCCGGGCTGCAGGTCAACCATTTCAAGCCGGACCTGCTCATCCTGGACATCATGATGCCCGACATCAAGGGCAACGAGGTGTGCCGCAAAATCAAGTCCAATCCCGACACCCGCAACACCAAGATCATTGTTCTGTCGGCCTACCTGGACGACGACAAGTTCAAGGAGATGAAAGCCCATGGCGCGGATATGTGTTTTTCCAAACCGCTTCCGTTACCCCAACTCAAAGAAGAGGTCGCCAGGCTCTTGGGTATCGTTTAACCGATGCCAAACCGCGGACCATGGAAAGGAGGCCACCATGAAACTGAATGAAGCTCTGGGCAAAAGGAAATTCGTGGTCACTTCCGAAGTGCAGACACCTTTGGGGGAAGACTCTCCGGAACAACTCGTCGATCGCCTGCGACGTATCCGGGGGCGGGTAGACGGGGTATCGGTCAGCGATGTGGATCTGGAGGGAGTCGTGGGCGACAGCATCCACACCTGCGAGCTGTTGCAGCGCAATCGCTTCAACGCCATCTATCAGACCACCACGCGTGACAAAAACCGTATTCAACTGCAAAAGGATCTGGCGCTGGCCCACCAGTCGGGCATCGAAAACCTGCTGGTCTTCACCGAAGATTACCGCATCACCGGCGACAGTATTCAAGAACAGATGTTCTTCCATGTGGACGCAGGCAAGCTCAGCTCGGTGTTGCAGCACATCCGCGAGGGACGCGCCATCGACGGCGAAAAATTGCCGGAACCGTTTGACTTCACCCTGGGTTCGGGCATTGAATCGCTTTGGGGCAAAAAGGTCCCCAAGCAGGGCATGGAGGGCATGGAAACCCTCAAACTCATGGGCGCCGGCTACTTCCTCACCACTCCCATTTTCGACCTGGAGCAGTTCGACAAGTTCATGCGCCAGATCAAGACACTGGATGTGCCGGTCATCGCCGAAGTACTCTTGCTGCGCAACGCAGCCATGGCGCGTTTTATCAACCGCCACTTCAAGCAGGGCCTGGTGCCCGAATGGGTGATTCAGAAACTGGACAATGCTCCGGACAAGCACAAAGCGAGCATCGAGCTGTTCGGCGATCTGGCCCGCGGCCTGAAAGAGATTTGCAGCGGCCTGCACATCATCACCCTGGGCGGAGAAGACAAGTTGCAGCCCTACCTGGACGCGGCCGATCTCAGGTAGCGGTTAATCCACTTTTCCCGGCTGCTCTGCTTTGCCGCCAGCCGCACTGGTAATTACTGATCCGGTACACGTTCCTCCGCAAGGCAGCCGAATGACACTTTCAGCGTCAAAGGAGGTCCCATCATGTCCCTACCCATTGAACTCAATGAACTGACGCCCGAGTTCAAGGAGATCGTCAAAGAGCGGGCGCCCGGCGCCAATTTCGATTTGTGCCTGACCTGCGGCACATGCACCGCCGGCTGTCCGGCCTCGGAACTCTTCGAGATGGACCC
>JBAQGR010000528.1:0-5255 GCA_049287895.1 Desulfatitalea sp. | reverse complement strand
AGTGACGTCGTAGCGGCCTGTCTGGAGCTGTTCAATCGTGAAGGGTTCGCGTTCGAATACAATAGATAGAAAGGTGACCGAAGAAATGAATCCAGGAACCGCCGTACAGGCGGTGGAAAAAGAGTTGCGGCGCAGGTTGCGTCTGGAAAAGATGCTGACGGACATCTCCACCAAAGCCATCGCGCCGGAGATCCCAGCGGGCTTTCAAAACGATTGCCTGCAAACCATCGGTCTCGCAATGGATGTCAGCCGCAGCTATATCCTCGAGCATCGTCAAACCACCGACACCATGGATAGCACTTTCGAGTGGTGCGCCGCGGGCGTCCCTGCCCAGAAGGAATCACTGCAAGGGGTGCCTTGCCAGGTGATGCGCTGGTGGATCGAGCGGATGCGGCACAATGAAATCGTCAATTTCAGCAATATCGAAGATATCCCCTCGGAACCGGAGAGGGAGCTGCTCAGACAGCAGAACATCAAGTCGATTTTGGCGGTACCCCTTTTTATGGGCAAAGAGTATTTCGGGTTCATGGGGTTCGACGAGTGTCGCGACCATCGCCAATGGCAGGCGGAAGACATCAATCTGCTCAAGACTATCGCCCAGATCCTGAGCGGATGGATCAGCCGTACCCGCGCCAACGAAGCGTTGTTGTTCGAGCGCCGGCAGTTGCTCTCCATCTTCGAAAGCATCGACCACATCATCTATGTGGCCGACCCCAACACCTACGAAATTCTGTTCGTCAATGCCGAGGTCCGACGGCGGGCCCGCAAAAATCAGGTGGGCGGTATTTGCTATGAAGAGTTCCAGGGCAAGTCGGCGCCCTGTGATTTTTGCACCAACCCCATCATCCTCAAGCAGAAGTACGAGCCGTATAAATGGGAGTTCTCCAATCCTTTTCTCAAAAAAAGCTTCATGCTTATCGACCGAATCATCAAGTGGCCTGACGGCCGCGATGTACGTTTCGAAATGGCGGTGGATATCACCGATCGAAAAAAGGCCGAGCAGGCTCTGGCGGAAAGCGAAGAAAAATACCGTCAGCTATTCGAGATGGAATCGGACGCGCTTTTCATGATCGACAACGAAACCGGAAAGCTGCTGGAAGCCAACGCGGCCTGCGAATCGCTCTATGGGTACGGCCGTGACAAACTTCTCGGCATGGCGAACACCGAGCTATCGGCCGAGCCGGAAGCCACGCGCCAGGCCACGCGGGGCGCCTTTACCAGCGTGCCGGTGCGCTATCATAAAAATAAAGCGGGCACGGTTTTCCCGGTGGAGATCGCGGCGCGCCATTTTACCTGGAAAGGCCGGAACGTACACGTGGCGGCCATCCGGGACATCACCGCCCGCATCGCTTCGGACAATGAAAAGGCCCAGCTGGAAACCCAGCTGCGCCAGGCCCAGAAGATGGAATCGATCGGCACCCTGGCCGGCGGCATCGCCCATGACTTCAATAATATCTTGTCGGCCATCATCGGTTACACCGAAATTTCCCAAATGGCCGTGGAGTCCAAGAACCCGGTGCACCGCCATTTGGGAGAAGTATTGAAAGCCTCCCAGCGCGCCAAGAGCCTGGTCGCCCAGATTCTGGCCTTCAGCCGCCAGACCCAATCGGAGTTCGGTCCGGTCCAAATTCGGTTGATCGCCCTGGAGGCCATCAAGATGCTGCGCGCCACGCTGCCGGCCTCTATCGAGGTGGTCTCGGATCTATGGACCCAGGCCATGGCCCTGGCCGATTCCAACCAGATCCATCAGGTCATCATGAACCTTTGCACCAATGCCTTTCACGCCATGCGCGCCAGCGGCGGCAGATTGAGCATAGGACTGACGGAATCGACGCTGGACGAATCGGCGGCCGCCCAATTGGATGGGCTCAAACCCGGCGCCTATCTCAAACTGGTGGTTTCCGATACGGGGGTTGGCATGGATCGCGAAACCATAGGCCGGATCTTCGATCCCTACTTCACCACCAAGGCCAAAGGTGAGGGCACCGGACTGGGGCTCTCCATGGCCTACGGGATTGTCAAGGCACACCAGGGGATGATCGCCGTAGAGAGCCAGCCGGGGCAGGGGACTGCTTTTGCCGTCTATCTTCCGAAGCTCGAAAGCTACGCCAGCCTTCGCGCCGCGGAAAACCATGCCGTGCTGCCCCATGGCCACGAACGCATTCTTTGCGTGGATGACCAGCCCGAGCTGGTGAACATGACCAAGGCCATGCTCGAAACGCTCGGTTACAAGGTGACCACGCGCAGCAGCAGTCTGGAGGCGTTGGAGCTCTTCGGGAAAGAAGCGCAAAAGTTCGATCTGGTGATCACCGATTTGAACATGCCGCACCTGGTGGGGGATCGCCTGGCCCAGGAGATGTTGAAGATCCGGCCCGGTGTGCCGATCATTCTGTGCACCGGCTTCAGCGACCAGATCAAGGAGCGGGATCTGGCCGCGGCCGGCATCCGCGCCGTGGCGCTCAAACCTCTGCTGATGGCGGATCTGGCCAAACTGATTCGCAAGGTGCTGGACGATAGGTGCGGGATCGAACCAGCGGAGGCCAACCCGGGCACATGATCAACTTGCATCAGCGCAACCGGCGCTTATCCTGATGCATGGAATTTGAAATCGAGGAAGCTATGAAAGATCCCGTATTGCAGCAGATGCGCCAATGGTTGCCTGAACTTTTCGGTACGGCCGGAAAAGCGCCCAAGCCCGGCGGCATGTGTACACCCGAATCGGGCTGCCTGCCGGCGGCCGATGGCGCTAAAAAAGAAATTTTTAGAAAGGAGATCACCTTCAACGAGGGGTTGGTCCAGGGCACCCGCACGCCGGAGAATACGACCGAAACCGCGTTTGAAGATTTTGCACAGATTTTCGTGCAGCTCCTCTACGGTCGATAGCGGGCCTACGGATATCGGGTTAGGGAAGCCGAACCCTATACCAGACGGCGCGCCCGGGGTTATCTTCCCGGCCGCGCGCCCGGGGGCGTTTGCTGTATTTCAGGGAGCAGGGTTGCGATGGATAGCCGTTTGTGGACGAGCTGCTCCTTTTTGACCTTGGGCAGCGCTTTCACCCGTCGTTCAACCTTCAGGGCCAGACCCTTGGGCCCTATCCTGGATTTGTAAGCGAGGGCCAGGGGGCCGCGGCCCCGGAGGTATTTGGCCCCTTTACCGGCCTTGTGCGCGGCCAGACGCTTGGCCACATCCATGGCAATGCCGGTATACAGGCTGCCGTCGCGGCAGCGGAGGATATATAGGTACCACACTTCGTTCAACCCGTTGGCCGCTTCAGGCGCGTTGGACGGTAATCATCCGCCGGCCGATACGGTACGAACCGGTTTTGGCCAGCACTTGGGCCACGACCTCTTCCGGGACATCCACAAACGCCGCCTGATCTTCGATGCGGATCTTGCCGATGCAGTGACCGGGGATGTCGGCGTGATGGGCCAGACTGCCCACGATGTGGCTGACACTGAGGCCGTCGGCCTTGCCGCTGCTCAGGGCCAGGCGCACCATGCCGTTTTCATGGGACACGCGTCTGTCGCCGCAATTGCCTTTGGACCGGGTCGGGCGATGGGTGACCGATGGGGCGCGCCTGGGGCGTTCTTCGCGCAGTTCGGAAAGGGGCGCGATGGGGCGCTGCTTATCTTCGGCGCGGATCAGTTTGAGCGCGGCGGCGGCAACCTCGGCCACATCGTGGCCCTGGGCGGTGAGCGTCGCCACCAGGTCGCGCTCGTGCTGACAGCGACCGCGGCGCAACCACACCGTCATCTGCTCGACCAGCCGGCTGTCCCGCTGGTTCTGGATCTCCGTTTCCGTGGGCAGTTGGGACAAGGTCATCTTCTGTTTGGTGTAGGCTTCGATTTTGCGCAAAAACCAGCGCTCCTTGGGCGTGAGCAACGAGATGGCGATGCCTGATTTGCCGGCGCGCCCCGTGCGGCCGATGCGATGCACATACACCTCGGGGTCATTGGGCAGATCGTAGTTGAAGACATGCGTCACATGGTCGATGTCCAGCCCCCGGGCCGCCACGTCGGTGGCCACGAGCACTTTGATCTGGTTGTTGCGGAAGCGTTGCAGCACCCGCTCGCGGGCCTCCTGGCTCAGGTCGCCATTGAGCACTTCGGCGGCAAATCCGCGGCCGACCAACTCATTGGCCAGTTCGCCGGTGCCCAGGCGGGTACGTGAAAAGACCAGGGCGCTGACGATCGGTTCCACCTCGAACAGCCGCGTCAGGGCGGCCAGGCGATCCGTTTCATTGATCAGGTAGTAGCGCTGTTCCACCGTGGCCACGGTGCGTTGCTGACCTCCAATGGTGCAGGCCTGGGGTTCGCGCAGGTAGCGTTGGGCCAGGGTGCGGATGGGTTGGGGCAGGGTGGCCGAAAAGAGGCCGGTCTGACGATCCGCCGGAGTGGCCTGCAAGATGGCTTCGATGTCCGCGATAAAGCCCATGCTGAGCATCTCGTCGGCCTCGTCCAGGATCACGCAGGCCACACGATGCAGGTCTAGCGATTGTTTCTCCATTAAATCGAGCAGGCGGCCGGGGGTACCCACCACCACATCGACCCCTTTGCGCAACCGATTGATCTGTTCGCTGTAAGGCTGGCCGCCATACACGGCCAGCACGCGCACGCCCACCTCCCGGCCGTATTGGCCGATGGCCGCGGTCACCTGCAGGGCCAGTTCGCGCGTGGGGGTCAGAATCAGGCTTTGCACATGGCGCTGCCCGGGCGTCAAGGCTTGCAGGATGGGCAGAGCGAAGGCCGCGGTCTTGCCGGAGCCGGTTTGGGATTGGCCGATGACATCGCGGCCGGCCAGCATGGCCGGAATGATGCTCGTTTGGATGGGGGTCGGGGTGGTGTAGCCTTTTTCGGTCAGGGTCTGCGCCAACTCCGGGCGCAGCCCAAGCGCAGTGAATGCGTGGGTCATGATCGTGCTCCTGTTTGCGTTTGAATGCGTCTTATGGGCCGCGTCCCCTCGCGGGGCACGCATCTCCGGCCAACAGCCGACTCTTCCCGCAAACCTGAGCCTATCTGTTGCCATAAAAAGACCCGGCCACTTTATCCGGCCGGGTTCCTTTGGAAACCCAAAACAAAATGTTGATACGCTCTATAGCACCCTTTTTTCTAAAATGCGAACGTTATTGCACTCGTAAAAATCTGCCGGGGGTCCGATAGGGCAGGCTGTTGAAAAATGGTGCATCGGCCTTTCAGGCAAGGCCGCAGCCGTTTTGAAACCGCAGGCGTAGCCTTTCTACGCCGAGGATTTAAAAA
>JBAQGR010000527.1:0-1603 GCA_049287895.1 Desulfatitalea sp. | reverse complement strand
GTTGAAAACCGCCGGGGTCAAAAACACGGTGAACTGCCCGTTTTTACGGGAGTGCTTCTCGTCGTATGTGAAGATGATACTTTCCATGGTCGCACGAGGCCCAATCTAATCCGACAGGCGCCTATCGTCTGAAAAGTAAATCCACGACGTTGCGCACATACTGCTCATCGGAAATCCCGGCCAACGCCTCTTCGGGGAAGGTCACCTTTTGCTTGAAATGCGCCGATAGAGTGTCGAACAGTTCCACCCGCGCTTCCAGGGCCAGCGCATCCCTGCGCAACAGGGCCTGCAGCGCGGTATCGGCCTCGACCGGCGCGACCTGCTGGCGCAAACGGGCCACCAGGTGGGGATGGGCGCGCAGCGAATTGTAACGGTTTTGTTCGAGTACCGCATCGATGCGCGGGGCGACCACCTTGGCGGCCTGGACCACGATGGTGTTGGCGGCCAGATCGCCAAGACGCTGGGCGTAACGGCTCGTCAGGCAGACCACGCCACCCAACATGTAGAGCACCGGCAGGCTGTCCACGGCCCGCAGCAGATTGCGGATGATGATCTGGCTGGGCCGCAGGCGCAATCCGCGCACATCCATGACGCGCAAACCGAACAACCGTTTGCCGAGCGTCTGGCCGTTCCAAAACCACTCCAGGGCCATGGCGTAACCGATGTAGAACGCGAAGTAGAGCAGGATCGAAAGGGCCTGGGAGAGATCCTGGCTGATGAGGCCCAGCAGTGCGATCACCATCTGGACCATTTTGGCAAAAGCCATCAGACAGGCGGCATCCAACAGCCAGGCCAGACAGCGGCTGATGGGACCGGCCAGGGGCAGCGCAAACGTGACCCCTTCGGGGGTGCGGATGGTACGCGCATGCGAACGCCCGCCGGCAACGGCGCCATAATTCATCGTCTTCTTCTCCAAGGCCATAGTTTACTTCCGCGCACCGCCAAGCCGATCTCCCTGCGACCGGAGTAGCGCAGGAAGAGCACGAGCAAAAGCAGTTCCACCGCGCCGAAAGCGATCTTGGCGGCATAGGGAATCGTCGGCGCATGGTACTGGGAGAAGAAGGCCTCCACAATGCCGGCCCAAACGAGCATCACGGCCACGCCGCTGATGAGGGTGACCACATCCGGCACCACGGCCCGCAACCGTTCGCCCATGGGTTTGCCCGCTGAACCGCCGATGAGGGCGGCAGCCAGCAGCAGACCGGCTTGTCCAGCCACCAGGACCGAGGGAATCTCCACCGCGCCATGGGGCAGCAGCCAGCCGATCAAAAAACTGCTCTGGCCGGCCCGCAGGTAGTCGGCCACCACGGCGCCCAGCATGACGCCGTTGGTAAATAGCAGCAGCACCGTGCCGATCCCCCAGGTCATGCCCAGGGCCAGCACGAAGATCGAAACACGGGTGTTGTGCGTCATCAGAAAGGCCGAGAAAGTACTTTTGGCGCCCTTGAGCCGGTCCTGCTCCCCGTCGCGCTCTTCTTTGGCCACGCGCTCGGCCGGGTCCATTTGCAGATGTTCGAAGGGCATCAGGACCGCCTTGGCCTCCGGGTCCATCACAATGGCGGCGCCGCCGAAGAGACTGCCGGTCAGCATGACGGCCAGGCTC
>JBAQGR010000526.1:0-6323 GCA_049287895.1 Desulfatitalea sp. | reverse complement strand
GATCGGCTGCGCAAGAGTGAACAGCGCTTTAGAGAACTGGTGGATACGCTGCCCACCGGTGTATGCGAAATCGGTTCGGGAATGCACATCACTTATATCAACCCGGCGGGTATGAAGATCACCGGTTCTAACCCGGAGGACATCGCCAACGGGATCACATTCGACCAGGTCCTCGACGCCGGGGGGCAGGCCAAAGCCGAACTCCGCTGGGCGGAACTGCTCCAGGGGCGCGCCACCGAAAGCACCGAATACAGCCTCTTGCGCAAGGACGGCTCAAGCGTCGAGGTCATCGTCAACTCCACGCCGATCTTCATCAAAGATAAGCTCAAGGCGGTCCAGACCAGTCTGACCGATATCACCGAGCTCAAACAGTTGCAAAGACGGCTTCAGGAGGCCCGCAAAATGGAAGCCATCGCCACCCTGGCCGGCGGAATGGCCCACGAGGTCAACAATGCGCTGATGGTCGTGGTCGGCAAAGTGGAATTGATGAAACTCAAGTTCGAATCCAATCAGGTGCGCGACTCGGATCTCGAGGATTTGATCGTGGGCTGCGATCGCATCAGCAGGCTGATCAATCAGCTCCTGGCGTACTCGCGCGGCGGACGCTACCGGGCCCAACGCATCGGTATGGAGCAATTTGTGACCCATACCGTGGCGGAACTCCGGAAGCACATCCACACGGGTATCCAGGTGAGAAGCACTATCGCTGCCGGATTGCCTGAAATTGTCGCCGATCCTACGCAATTCGAAATGGTGATTACCGCGGTGGTTAACAATGCCGTGGAAGCCATCGACTCTGCGGGTCATATCGAGATCGGCCTCCAGACCCATGAACATGCAATAGATGCCGACCAGGCCCGCCGGCAGCCGGGCATGCAGCCGGGACGCTACCTCCTATTAAGCGTGCAAGACAGCGGCAAAGGCATGGACGAGACAACGCTGCAGCACATTTTCGAGCCGTTTTATTCAAAAAAATTTACCGGACGCGGCCTTGGCATGGCAGCGGTGTACGGCATCGTCCAAAACCACGGTGGCTGGATCGAGATCGACTCCAGCCCAGGCAAGGGCACCACCGTTCGCATCTACTTTCCCGCGCCCTTGTCCGCGCCACCCGCTGAGAACAAAGCTGTATGAGAATTCAAAGCCTCTTTAATTCGGACCAATCCTTTCGTGGGCCGGGCTTGTGGGAGTCTTTACGCGAGTTGCTCACCGGTTCGCGCCGTTTGCTCGACTGCCTGCAAGTGGAGGTTACCACACGCTGGCCCAGGCCGCAGCCGACGCTCAGGGCCTGGGCTTGTCGTTGCACTACGCCCTGCCGGACCCGGCGGCCCCGGGTACCCGTTGTCGCGAAAATATCGACCGCTCTTTAATCGTAGGGGTGGATGGCTCGATGTCGCCCTGTGTCTTCAGCAACCTGCCCCTGGAGGGCGACGATCCCGGGCGCCGGGTGTTCGGCAACGTCAACGACCAAGACCCGCTGGCCGTCTGGCAGAGCGAGGCGTGGCAGCACTTCCGGGGGTCGTTGACCTGCGGCCGTCCCGATCCGCGTTGCCGGGAGTGCGTCAAGCGGTTGGAGGTCTGAGCGTATCCCCCATCGGAAATTCTCGTTCGATGCCATGATCGCATAAAAGGGTGCGCCGATGGGCCCGGGCAGCAGTCTGCCTCGCCATTGCAAGGCATTCTTAGTGCCGCTTGGGCGCAGCGGAGGAAAAGCGGCCTGGACTGTTTGACCCCCGCGAAGGCGGGAGGAGAGGAAGCAGCGTTGGAGGGCGGCCGCGCGGTTTACTTGGCGGTCAACCCTTGCCGGCCAGCGCATACGCCTGGCGGGCGATCATGCGCTCTTCGTCGGTGGGAATCACCAATACCTTGACTTTGCTGTGGGGCGCGGAGATGAGGCCGCCGGCGCCGTCAATCATCCTGGCGTTGGTCCGCGGCTCCAGACAGAAACCCAGATCCTCCAACCCCTCCAGGGCCAGCGCGCGCAGCTCGGCGCTGTTTTCGCCCACGCCGCCGGTGAACACCAAAGCCTGGCAACCGGAGAGGGCGAAGCAATAGGCGCCGATGTATTTGCGCAGGGTGTGCACGTACATCTCCACGGCCAGGGTCGCGTCGCTATCGCCCTGCCCGCGCGCCGCCATGATGGCGCGCAGATCCCGGCCGCGGCCGCTGATGGCCTGCAGCCCGCTTTGGGTATTGAGCAATGTCACCATATGCTCCAGGTCCATGCCCGTGCGGCGCTGCATGTAGGGCAGCACGGCCGGGTCCAGATAACCGGCCCGGGTGCCCATGATCAACCCCTCCAGGGGCGTAAACCCCATGGAAGTGTCCAGCACGCGACCGCGATTGAAGGCGGTGATGCTGGCGCCGTTGCCCAGGTGGGCGCTGATCAGCTTGAGTTGGTCCAGGGGGACGGAGAGCATTTCAGCGGCGGCGAGGGTCACATAGTGGTGGGACAACCCGTGGAAGCCGAAGCGCCGTACGCCGTGTTCGGTATACCAGTCGCGCGGCACGGCGTAGAGATAGGATTTGGCCGGCATGCTGAGATAAAAGGTGGTGTCGAAACAAGCCACCTGGCGCGCCTGGGGCAACCGGTCGCGGCAGGCGCGCACCACGGCCAGGGCCGGCGGCATGTGCAGCGGCGCCAACTCCTGAAGCATTTCCATTTGGGCCAAACTCTGGTCATCGACCGGAGTCGCACCGCCGAACTGATTCCCGCCATGCACCAGCCGATGGCCGATCAGGGGAATGTTGGCCCTGGCCTTGGCAACGCCCTCCCCTCCGCAGCCCAGCGCATCGAGCAGCAGCGCCAGGGCCTGGCGGTGATCGGCACAGGTCACGGCGCACGATTCGCTGCTTGCGCCGGGACCGGAGCAGACCAGGCGCGCCGGACCGTGGACATCGCCGATGCGTTCGACCAAGCCCCGGGCCAGTTCGCGCTCGCTCGGCATGTCGAGCAGTTTGCCCTTGAGCGAACTGCTGCCGCTGTTGAAGACCAGTAGGTTCATGGGATAACGCTTTCCCGCCTTCTGCTTTTTACCCATTCAGATGCTTGTACTTCTCCAGATAGCGCACCGGCATCTTCAGGGCGTCGCGCCGGAAGGGTTCGGCCAATACTTCCGCGCCGCCCTGGATCATGGCGTTGATGACGCAGGGCTTGCCCGAGGCCACGGCATCGCGCACCACATCGCCCACCTCCCGGTCGTCGCGCACCAGGTAGCCCTTGGCCCCCATATCCTCGGCCAGCTTGGCGTAGTCAGGGTTCGCGCGCAGGTCGGCGCCCACGAAACGGTTGTTGTAGTAATCGATCTGATTCTTCTTCTCGGCGCCCCACTCCAGGTTGTTGGCCACCACGGCGATCACCGGAATCTTCTCGCGCACCGCGGTCATCACTTCCTGAATGCCGCTGATGCCGTAAGCGCCGTCACCCTGGAAGGCGAAGACCGGCTTGTGCGGCGCGCCGATTTTGGCGCCCAGGGCCGCGCCGTAAGCAAAGCCGCAGTTGCCCCAGCTCAGGGCGGAGATGTGCTGGCGCACGCCGGTGAACGTGAAGTAGGCGTTGCACATGGACGAGTTGTTGCCGATGTCGGTGGTGATGATGGCGCCCGCTGGAATGGCCTTGGCCAGCTCGGCCAGAAATCGCCGGGGATGCATCAGGTCGTTTCTGGCGGCGGACCATTGGGCCAGCTCTTCGGCCCAGGTGCGGTTGGCCGCGGCGATCTGCCCCAGGCGCGTGGCGTCGATGGCCCGGCCGGGGATCAACGCTTTTAAAAGCGCCAGCAGTTCCATGCCGAATGCTTTGACATCGCCGCACGAGGCCACATCCACCCGCTTGCTCAGGCCGAGCACGGCCACATTGACATCCACCTGGATGATCTTGGCCTGCTGTGGCCAATACGCCATATCGTACTGGGGTAAGGTGCCGAAGGGACCCAGCCGGCAACCGAGGGCCAGCACCACATCGGCCTGGGCTATGGTGCGCATGGCCGCCTTGGAACCGCAATAGCCGATGGGACCCACGGACAGCGGGTGGGCCGACGGAAAGGTGTCGTTGTGCAGGTAGGAGTTGACCACCGGCGCGGTGAGATATTCGGCCAGGGCCCGGACCTGCGGCAGGGCGTCGGCCTGGCTGACGCCGCCGCCCGCCAGGATCACCGGATATTTGGCCGCGGCCAGCAGCGCGGCCGCTTGCTCCAGGGCCTGGCGGTCGCCGGAACCACGACCGATGAGGGCCGTAGGGTAGATATCATCCTGGCACACTCCGTAGAAGTAATCCCGGGGGATATTGAGCTGGGTGGGGCCGTTGAAGTTCTTGGCCATGTAAAAGGCCCGCCGGGCCAGTTCGGCCATGCGCTCGGGGCGGCTGACCCGCACCTGATAGACCGTCTGGCGCTCGAACATGGCCATCTGGTCCAGCTCCTGGAAGCCGCCGGTGCCGAGTCCCATACTGCCGGTCTCGGGCGTGATGGCCACCACCGGCGAATGAGCCCAGTAGGCCGCGGCCATGGCCGAAACGAAATTGGCCGCGCCCGGACCGTTCTGGGCGATGCAGGCCTGGGGACGGCCCGTCACCCGGGCCAGGCCGTCGGCGGCGTGGCAAGCGGCCTGCTCGTGGGCCACCGGCACGAAACGGATACCGGCGGCCGGAAAAAGATCCAGGGCATCCATGTACGCACTGCCCACGATGCCGAAGACCGTGGTCACGCCTTCGGCCACCAGGGTCTCCACCAATGCTTCGGAGGGGGTCATTTTTTGCATGGCTTGTACTCCTTTGACTTATCGTGAAACCGTGAAGGGCTAGCCTCGCCTGAACATATCTCTTATCTTTCCAACTCTTGCCTCACCGATCTGGCCATTAACCATTCATAGAGCGCCGGGAAAAATTTGTTCGCGATGCGGCCGATGCGGCCCACGGGGGTCAGAACCAGCAGTCGTTTGTTCTTCCGGGCGGCCTGGAACACCTGCTCGGCCACTTGGTCGGGGGTGGCCGGCCGGCCCACGGTGGACTGGGGGTGGCGGGTGATGCTGCCGTCGCCGTCCAGGGCCGCCGTGCCGATACCGGTGGCGGTAAAGCCGGGACAGACGATGAGCACCCCTACCCCGCTGCCGCGCAGCTCGCTGCGCAATGAATCGAACAGCCCGTGCAGGGCGTGTTTGCTGGCCGCGTAAGCGGTGCGTCCCAGCAACGGCGTAAAACCGGCCAGGGAGCTGATGGTGATGATCAGCCCCTTGCGCCGGCGCAAACTGCCCAGGGCCGCCTTGGTGCCATAGAGCGGGCCGAAAAAATTGACGGCCATGACCTTCCGGAAGACTTCCAGCCGGGTCTGGTCGAAAGCGGCCCGGGCGCTGATGCCGGCGTTGTTGATGAGCACGTCGATGCCGCCGAAGCGCTCCAGGACCCGTTCCATGGCGGCCACCACGCCGGCCGGGTCGCCCACGTCGCACGTCACGGCCAGGGTGTCGATCCCCTCGGCGTGCAACCGCTCGGCCGCCGCGGCCACTGCGGGTCCGTTGATGTCCAGCATGGCGATATGGGCCCCGTCCCGCCCGAAGCGCCGGGCAAAGGCCAACCCCAGGCCGCCGGCCGCGCCGGTGACCACCACGGTTTTACTGCGAAACTGCCGCATCCATTTTCTTTCGCCGATGTTCCAGGTAGTATGCAAACACTTGCCGGGTATTCTTTTGCGGCGTGTACCCGAACTCTTCTTTCAGCCTGCGATTGGAGAGCACCGGCCGATAGCGCAAAAAGCGCACCTGCTCCGGTCCGTACTGGGTCAAGCGCAGCCGCCGGCCCACCCAGAGGGCCATGGTCACCAACCCCACCGGCAGGGCCAGATAGGGCTTGCCGATCAGGCGGGCCATTTCCGACAGGGTCAACACCCCGTCACCGGCCAGGTTGTATATGCCGCGACCGCCCTGGAAGATGCCTTGCAGAATGGCCCCCACTACATCCTGATCCCAGATGATCACAAAGGGGCTGTCGGCCCCGCGCAGTCCGGTGATGCGCGCTTGCTCGAACAGATTGGTGATCTGGTTGCGGGTGTCGGCCCCCAGGATGAAACCCGGCCGGAAGATGAGCTGCTCCATTTGCGGATATTCGGCCCGGTAGCGGGCCAGCATCTCTTCCACCAGCCGTTTGTGGTAAGCGTAGGCGAACTCTTCGTTTCCCCGGATGGGATCGTTCTCGTCCAGCCAGGGAGCGTTGTCAGGATAGTAACCATAGGCGGCGCCGCTGGAAGTATAGATGAACTTCTTCACCCCGGCCCCCACGCAGGCTTTCAGCACGTTTTCGGTGCCCAGCACATCCACTTTGTACTCCAGGCCGC
>JBAQGR010000525.1:0-1774 GCA_049287895.1 Desulfatitalea sp. | reverse complement strand
CGTGCCCCTCTTCATCCTCGATACCCCCATCACCCACACCGTGTTTGACGACGACATGCGCCGCTATGTCAGCCGGCAGTCCGAAGAGTATATCCAATTTCTGGAGCGGGTGTGCGGCCGGCGCTTCGACTACGACCGCATGGTCGAGGTGGGCGCCCTCTCCATCCGCGGCCAGGAGCTGTGGCAGGAGATCCTGGACACCACCATGCACAAGCCGGCGCCCATGACCTGTTTCGACGCCTTTTTTCACCTGGCCATGATCGTTACCCTGCGCGGCACGCAGACCGCGGTGGATTACTATGAAATGCTGCTGGCCGAAATGAAAGATCGCGTGGCCCAGGGCATCGGCATGCTGCCCGTGGAGAAGTACCGTCTGATCTGGGACAACTTGCCCATCTGGTACCGGTTGCGCTGGCTCTCCAACAAATTCATGGAGCGCTCCGCCTGTCTGGTGGCCGATACCTATACTTCGGGCTGGACCAGCTGGATGCCCTTCGTGGATCGCAAAGACTTTCTCGGTTTCATGGGCGAGAGCTACGCCCGCATCTTTCTCAACAGCGGCACGGACCTCATGGCGGAGAACATCATCAAGATGGTGAAGAAGTACGATGCCGACGGCGTGGTCTTTCACTCCAACCGCAGCTGCAAGCCCTATTCGTTCGGCCAGTACGATATCCAGGCGATCGTGCGCAAGAAGCTGGGCATCCCGACGTTAATGATCGAGGCCGACATGGTGGACGAGCGCAGCTTCTCCGAAAGCCAGATCGAAACGCGCATCGATGCGTTCATCGAAATGCTGAAGTAGGTAGACTATGATTACCGCTGGAATCGACGTGGGCTCCATCAGCGCCAAGGCGGCGCTGTTTCAGGATAACAAGGTAGTGGCGACGTGCGTGATCCTGACCGGATACAACTCCCAGAACGCGGGCCGGCAGGTGTTCGACCTCGTTCTGGCCCAGGCCGGCCTCGTTGCCGGCGCGGTGGAGAAGATCGTGGCCACCGGGTACGGCCGCAACAGCATCGCCTTTGCCCACAAGGCCGTGACCGAAATCACCTGCCATGCGGCCGGGGCCCATTTCCTCGACAGCCGGACCCGCGCCATCATCGACATCGGCGGTCAGGACAGCAAGGCCATCGCTCTGGACGATAGCGGCAAGGTGCGCGATTTTGCCATGAACGACAAGTGCGCGGCCGGCACCGGGCGATTTTTGGAAGTGATGGCCCGGGCCCTGGAGGTGGATCTGGACGCCTTCGGCGGGATCTCCCTGGCCGCGGACAAAGCCGCGCCCATCAGCAGCCTGTGCACCGTTTTCGCCGAATCGGAGGTGATCTCGCTGATCGCCAAAGGCGAGCCGCGGGCCAACATCATCGCCGGCATCCACGCCTCCATCGCGGCCCGGGTGGTCGCCATGGCCAAGCGCATCGGCGTGCGGCCGCCGATCATGATGACCGGCGGCGTGGCCCGCAACATCGGCGTGGTCAAGGCCCTGGAAGCGAATCTGGGAGCCGCCCTGATCGTATCGGACCAGGCCCAGGTCACTGGCGCCATCGGCGCAGCTTTAATCGCGGCGGCACTTTAGCAGGCTGATCCAGTTTTATAGGTATCGTTTTATGCCTTACTTCAAAACCATGGACGGATGCAGCCTGTACTACGAACTGGTCGGCGAGGGAGCCGGCAAGCCGACCCTTACCTTTATCAATGGGACGCTGCAGACCACGGTCTATTGGAAGCTGGCGGCCAAGTCCCTGGCCCGCCCGTTCCGCTTGCTGCTCT
>JBAQGR010000524.1:0-3072 GCA_049287895.1 Desulfatitalea sp. | reverse complement strand
AGACAACCAGCGCAAAATGGAAAAGCTCATGCGCAGCCTGGCCAACGCAACGCCGCTGCCCCGGTCCGGGCTGGACAAGGATATCGCCTACGCAGCGCTCTTCCTGGCCAGCGACGAAGGCAGCTTCGTCAATTGCCATGATCTGGTGGTGGATGGCGGCAGGACCTCTTTGTTCTACGAGAAGCCGCAACAGAAATAGGGTTTGTCGGGTTGGCAGGTCTCGTTCCCTCCCTCCGCGTGGGAACGAGACGAGAGGATCGGTTCGATAGGTGGAACAGCAGAGAAATACCCTGCCCGATGAACGCCCCCGCTGCCCCTGGCCGGGCGACGACGACCGCATGCGGCGCTACCACGATGAAGAGTGGGGCGTGCCGGTGCACGATGATATCAGGTGGATGGAGTATATCATCCTGGATGCCTTTCAGGCGGGCTTGTCCTGGCGGACAGTGCTGCACAAACGGGAAGCATTCAGAAAAGTCTTTCACGATTTCGATCCGCGGCGCGTGGCGCGCATGACGGAAAAGCAGATCGAAGCGGCCCGGCAGAATCCCGCCATCATCCGCAACCGTCAAAAGATCCGGGCCGCGGTGAAAAACGCCGGCTGTTTCCTCGAACTGGCCGAACGCCACGGCTCGTTCGACAACTTCATCTGGTCGTTCACCGACGGCAAAGTTGTGCAAAACCGCTGGAAGCGCGTAGAAGCGATTCCGGCGTACTCGCCGCTGTCCGATGCCGTCAGCAAAGCACTCAAGCAGGCCGGTTTTTCCTTTGTGGGCAGCACCATCTGTTACGCCTTCCTACAGGCCGGCGGCATTGTCAACGATCACCTGGTCACCTGTTTCAGGCATAAAGAACTGAGATAGTGCCCATCTATTCATCCGCGCTTGCTCCAACCCGATGAGTTGGCTATAATCCGGGTTTATGGAATGTCCTTCATGCCAGGCCGGGAATCCTGCCGGACAGAGATTCTGCGGCTCCTGCGGCCACACGCTGGAAATGGCCTGCGCCCGCTGCCAGGCGAGCAACCCTCCCGATTACAAATTTTGCGGTCAGTGCGGCGCCAGCCTGAGCGTGGTCGGCGCCATCACCCTGGCACGCTCCGGGTTGATCACCCAGGTCAATCAACAGGCGCTGGACATGCTGGGCTATCGCCAAAAGGAGATGCAGGGAAAATCGTTCTCGCTTTTCGTGAAGCGTGCGGACTTGGTGATCTTTTTTTCGCATTGGAACGAACTGCTCAGCAAGATCGAGAAGCAATCGTTTGAAATCACCCTGATCCATAAAGAGCAGAACAGCATCTATGTCCTGCTCGAGTGCCGCGTGGAGCACCCCCCTGCCAAGGCCATTGACGCGATTTACCTTTCGCTCACCGAAATCACGGATAGCCGTCTTGCGGCCGCACAGATGCAAACCCAGCAAGAGCTGCTCGGCCTGATTTTTTCCGTCGCGAACAATATCAGCACCGTCAGCGGAGAGCATTTGGCGCACTCCATGGAAGACGCCCTTAAAAAGATATGCTTGTTCACCAAGGCGGATCTGTGTTGCATTCATGGCATCAACCGTTCGTTGAATCGTCTGGAATTTCTTTACGAATGGCGCCAACCATCAGCATCCCCGTCGGGAGAAAGCGCCAAATCGAAAAGCGTCCCGCTATCAAAGATCAAACGTACAATTATCAGACTGCGTCAGGAGAAGATGGTCGTGGTCGATGATATGGCCCAACTGGCGCCGGCGGAACGGGATGAATGGCGTGCCTGGCATCATATCGACTCTGGAGCGGTGATTGGCCATCTCGTCTATTCAGGAATGATCCCGGTCGGTGTCATCGCCGTGGCCCAAAAGAATGCGAACGACAAGTGGGCGCCGAACTGCGTGGCGCTGGTTAAATTTTTCGGGGATTTGGTTGCCGATCGCCTGCCCGCCGGGCCGGCGAATCCTGGCACGCGGGCACGGGACGCTATTCCGGGAGATGTCATCGATAGCGGCGGCAAACGCCCCAGTCCCGGTGAGAAATCCAGGCGGGGGGCGGCTGCGTCGGCCGACCGGAAACCCAAGGGAAACAAACAGGTATTGTCGTACATGACCCGGCCCATGCTGCTTGAAAAGTTCTCCGGCAACCAGAAGGAGGATCAGCAGCCGGTTTTCCGGCGGGACGACGGCCTGGTTCTATTGACCTGCCCCGTCTGCGGTATTCAGGAGCCGGTCTCCGTCGAGCGGTTCGACAAGCTGGGCAAAACCATCCGCGTGAGCTGCTCATGCGGGAGGCAATTTGCCGCCGTGCTTGAAAAACGGCGATTTTTTCGCAAGTCGGTCCGCCTGCAAGGCTATTTTTCATTGGGCGGAGATCTGGGGCCGATCGGGGCCGGCGGCAACCTGTGGGGTTCGATGGTCGTCAAAGACCTCTCCAAAGCCGGCCTTCGGTTTTCAGCGGAAAAAGCCAACCGCCTTCATCCGGGTGATTTGTTGATGCTGCGATTCAACCTCGACAACACCAACCAGGCCCTGATTCATAAACCGGCCCGCGTGCTTTCGGTTACCCGGCATGGCGGGGGTTGCTTGTTTGAAGGGGCCGACAGCTATGACATCACCTTGGGCTTCTATTTTATGTAAAAAGAAACAGAAGCGAGCAGGTCGCGTTGCTCATTGCCGCCGGGGAATATGTTTGCTATCAATGAGCGCGTTGCCCAAGCGAGGTCGGCGGGCAACACATACCCCAACGGACTTGGAGGCAATCGCTACCTATGCGCGCAACGACCCCATCGACCGATTTTGATCACATCTTTCATCCCCGCAACATCGCTATCATCGGCGTTTCCAAAGAGGGCATCGGCTTCGGCGCCGGTATCTTCAACTCCCTGCGCGCCATCGGCTTCGGCGGCGGGATTTTCCTGGTGAACCCCAAGGGCGGCACCTTGAACGGCGAAGTCATCTACCCCCACATCGAAGATATCCCCGAGCGTTTCGACCTGGCGATCATCGCCGTGGCGGCCCGGGCTGTACCCGCGGCCCTGGAGGCGTGCCGGTTGAAGGGCGCGGCCGGCGCCGAGATCTTCTCGTCGGGCTTCAAGGAGC
>JBAQGR010000523.1:0-17973 GCA_049287895.1 Desulfatitalea sp. | reverse complement strand
ACCATCAGGGCGCCCACATTTTTGTCGGCCATGAGCTGAAGGGCCTGATAGACGTTGGCCTCCGGCGCGATGGTGTGGACCTCGAAACCCTTTTCCTGCAGAAGATCTCGGACAGTGCGCATCGTATGACCCCTCCATGGATGCTCGGAATAACTGCGTTTCAGCCGGGCCGGTGCCCTCGCCGGGTGGAAGGTATGGGCATTATAGCCCCGTTGGTTCGCAGGCGGACGTTGTTCGGCTCGCTTGGCGATGCTTGGCCGTGCTCCAATCCAGGGCCCCGACCCGCCACAAGTAGAACAGCGCCAGGACCAGAAAGCCGATGAACAAGCTCATTTCTACATATCCGGGCCATCCCAGTTGCCGGGCGTTGACGGCCCAGGCATAGATAAACACGGCTTCCAGATCGAAAATCACGAAGAACATGGCCATCAGGTAAAATTTGACATCGAATCGGATGCGCGCCGAGCCGGTGGGGATGATGCCCGACTCGTACGGCACGCCGGTGGTGCGCTCATTGTGGCGCTGGCCCAGCACGGCCGACAGGCTGATCATGACGACCACCAGGATCACGGAGGCCGCAAAAAAGACCAACAGGGGCCATAAGGCACTGGCACTGGCACTGAGCTCGTTCAAACTAGGGTCGCTTTCTTTATGTTGGAGAGCGGCCGCAAGGGATCGTGCCGCCGCCGGATTATGGTTTCTGGTTAATATAATATGGAGCCGCCGGATCGTAAATAAGCTTTTTTCTAAAAAGAGGTTGGCTTGACACAAAGGCAGATGGTGGTGACCTTCTTTCTACGTACAGCGCATAGGAGTTTGGACCGATTCCGCCTTGTTCGCCGTGTTGGATGTATCCGCGGTCAAACGCCCCGAGAATCCGCGATCATTGCCCCTCTTCCATCCACCCGCCCGAGTACCGGCTTCCACACGCAGCGCACAAATGAGGAGGTCCGAATGAGAGGCTATGGAAGCGAGCAGAGAAACCCTCATCGTGAGGAAGGAAACTAATCCCGCAGGTTAGCCCCATCTGGGCTGCCAAACCAATATAAAATCCATAGTGAAAGGAAACAATCATGAACGATAGACAGGAAAAACAAATCACATGCACCATGCACGAAGCGGACACAGCGGGACATCCCGATCTGTGTTGTTGCAAAGCAGTGGATGACGACGGCGGCTATGAGGATCTATGTCTGGAGCCACCGGAGGCGTGTTGCTGTTGCTGATTGGAAATGCCGCTTCCGGCCGGCATCGCGTCGTCCGGCGGAGCGGTCGATCCCTAGAAAAGGAGGTGAAGGCTATGAAAAGAGTATCCAAGAAAGCGCGCGAATGCTGCGTCATGGAAAAAGAGAATCTGGTGGCAGCCTTGCAAAAGTGCGACTGGTGCTCCACCAGCTATGAAGAGTCTTCCCAATGCTACCAGGCGGCCGCGACCGAAATCGGAGAACGCTCGCGTGCTTGTCTGGTGACGTGAGCATAGAGGATTACAACCCGGCTGGGTCCGAGGCTTCGGTTTTGGGCTCGGCCGGTAAGTCATACCAGATAATCGTGCGGTGACGACACCTTTGCCGGCGACCGTGGAACTGAGTGAACAATGAGCACAAATACTTCTGATAAGCGAGCTGGAACCTATCGCATCCCATTGAGCGATCAGTTGGTTGCGCGCTTCGGCGACAAAGTCTTCCATGTGCCTGTATCGCGGACGGCGAAGCGCACAGGGCTGCCTTATCTGCTCGTCTACAATATCGTGCAGCGAAGGGTGAAGTCCATCTCCGCCCGCCACTATCGCATTATCTTCCAAGAAGCCCCTTCGCCCGCCGGGGCCTTGAAGGTGGATGGCGCTTTTTTCAGAAAAATGGCCGAACTGTGGATCTACCTGCAAGGGGGCCGGGCCAAGGCGGAGCTTTACCGGGAGTTCATCGATGGGCCGCCTGGACGTCGGGTCGACTACCGCCTTTTCAGCGGTCGTATCCAATCGGTCGATCCCGAGTTGGAGCGCAGGATGCTGGAAAAATTCGAGGCGAGTGGTCTGGACCGCGTGGCGGTCCTGCATTGGATCGACGAAATGGCGCGCGGCGCCCACGACGCGCGGGTTCCTTACGGCCAGGTCCGTCCATTGCTGATGTTCATCCAGGAGACCCTGGGGGTCCATCCGGCGTCGTTGTTGCGCCAGGTGTTCGAACGCTACGAGCGCGGCCAGCTCAAGACGGTTTCCCAAGAGGTCTACGCGCGCGCCCTGGCACTGCGCGAAGAGGCCCGGAAGGCGCTCGCTTCGGGCCGAGCGCCGACCGACGCGAAGCTGCGCGAGCAAATCTATGGCCCCAAGGCCGGTTATGCTCTTTATGCAGATGTCGCGGACGAGCTGGCCTTTCTGAAAAACCACGCCCGAAAAGGACCGAAAAGATATCTAGGCCGCAGCCTGGACCCCTATCGGAAGGGCAAATGCAAGCACATCGCTGCCTGGCGGGCGCAGCGCATTTTCGAAGAGTGCGCCGCGCTGATCGGACAAACACCCGACCTGCCGCTGAACAGCCTGCCGCGCTCCCAGCGCAAGCGACTGGTACTTCCTCTACTGGCCGTGCTTGTGTCCCGCGCAACCGAGATGCTCTCCCGGGCCGAGGGGCTCGCCTTTGAAAAACAGGTCCTGAGACCCCGTCGCGCCCGAGACGAATACAAGAAGCAGATCCATGGATTTACGCAGTTCGACCGGGCCTCGCATACGTTGGGCATGAAGAAGAAGGCCTTCGATCTGATGGTCGCCACGAACTGCGAAATCTTCAGGGAAGTGGGAAGATACGACCAGCGCTGGTATCTCTCTGACCTCTATCTCAAGGAGCTTGTCGCGCAGCAATCTTTCGAGATGATCTCGGTCAAGTACGAGTTGATGGCCAGGCGTGTCGAGCGATTGCGCAAGGGAGATGATTGTATGTATTATTAAACCGGCAATTGAATGTACGAACGCGTGTCATTCCCGCGAAGGCGGGAATCCGGTCTTTTCAAATGGTTCCGGAATCCCGCCTTCGCGGGAGTGACGGTTCGGGGACTATTTACGAATCCATCATATCTTTGTTGGAGGCAAAATTTAAATCCTCGGAATAGTAGAGTATGCCTCCGGTTTAAATTTTGCCTCCGCCTCGATCGTGAACCAAAATCCCTTTTTTGAGATGGCTTGTAGTATGAGAGTATGCGGGTAAAAGCGGGCATGCCGATGAACCTTATGATGCCTTCGCATCTGAAGTGGGCATAGCTGACGCCGTTGTCGTGGAGGCACCAATGTTCAAGGCACGGAACTCCGGTGGGCATGACCGGGTACAACGGTTTCTCGCACGCCTCAACTATCGGTCGATGATCCCCTATTTGGGGATGGGGGTGTTGCTGGTCATCGCCATCGTCCTCGCGGGCCGGCAGGTCGCGCACCATATCCACGCAATCGAGTTGTGGATCGCGAATCTCGGCCCCTGGAGCGTGCTCGCCTTCATCGGCCTTTACGTCCTGGCGACATCCTTGCTGGTGCCCGAGACAGTGATAGCGATCATTGCAGGCGCGCTTTTCGGGCTGTGGTGGGGTTTTGCGGTCGTCATGGCCGCCAGCCTGATCGCCGCGCCACTGCAGTTCATCCTCGCACGGCATATATTGCGGACGCGTATCCAGCGGTTTACCGCCGCGAGACCGTCGTTGGCAGCCATTCAACAGGCCGTCCAGCGTGACGCTTTCCGCCTGCAAGTGCTCTTGCGCCTGACACCGTTGAATCCCGCGACCTTCAGTTACCTGCTCGGCGCCGTCGGTGTTCGCTTCTCAGGTTTCCTGATGGCGTGCCTGGTCTTGGCCCCCCACTGGTTCATCGAGGTGTACTTTGGGACCGCCGGCAAGCACATCGCCCGGATGGCCGGTCGGCACACCCCGGTAGTGTCCCTCCACGACCTGGTCCTCATCGGCGGTCTCGTCGCGACCATCATCGTCATGGTTTTCGTGTCGCGGGCGGCCCGCAAAGCCGTCATGGAAGCCATTGCCAAGACGGCTCCAGAGACCACGGTGACCAAAAAATGAATCCCCACTTTATTTCCACCTTCATACTGATCGCGCACTGGCTCATCGTCATCGGCTTGTCCATTCGCGTGATCATGCGGCGGCCGCGACTTTACCGGCCGCCTGCGCGCACTATAGAACAGCTATTTGCGAGATTCGGACCGGCTCGATTTAGACACGTGGCGACAACGCCCGGCGTGGCACCGGTTCATGGAGAATAGCTGCCGGTTGGCCGGGCCACTGCTATAGGATTTACTTGATATGAACTACAAATGGATCGTTACAAGCATTGCACTTTTCATCACTCTGGTCGTTGCTTCCTTCGCCGGCGCCGAAACGTTGGATCTTCCCCGTTTGGGCCATGTGGCGCTCATCGATCCGGCGGGGCCGCCATCGGGCCTGGTAATTCTCTTTTCCGATATTGGATCGAAAGACCCGACTCCGCACGAATCGCTGAGAGCCCTGGCCGACGCCGGTCAGGCCGTGGCGGTAGTGAACACGGATCAATACCTGGCCGCCCTGGACCGGACGGCAAGCGAGTGCCTGAGGGCGTCCGATGATCTGGCCGCCTTGAAATCACAGCTTTTTCAGCTTCTGCATCTGGCACCAGGCGCGTCCGCGGTGCTGGCCGGGCCGGGCTGCGCCAGGTGGACCCGGGCAACATCATCTGGCGAATTAATATCATTGTACAGAAAATCCAGTAGCATAAGGAGAGTATTGCCCTGAACCTTCCATTTTGTCACTTTATAGAGAACGCTTGAATTTATTATTAAATAAGTTAACTGGGTATCAGTTCAATAAACTAAATTGAATTCAATAATAAAATACAGTTTGGATAAAACATTCAATCCTTGCTATAGTTATTGCCCATATCAAAGCCGGTCTGGAATGGGAGTTGACCTATGTTTACGATATCAAAAGGAAAAATAACTATCGGACAGTTGGCATCGGTATGGCGGGAAATTATCGCCGCAAAGAAGCTTAGCGGGGAGGTTTCCTATCGGATTGAGAAACTTATCTTGAGACTTGACGTCATCGTCGATAAAATATTTGTCAAGACGGTTAAGGCTCATAATATCCTGTTTGAATGTGAGAAACTTACCGAGCAATTCCAATCCGAGCTGAACCGGCCGAATAATGAGCTTTTACTTCTACTGACTCGGCTCGAAATGCAAATCGATGGTTTGGTCAAAGAAACACATGCATTCAGGATAAAGGCGGGTTGATCGATGCTCAACGAATTGGAACAGTTGCTAAAATTTGAAATTCCCGAAATTATTTTCGGGCGCGGTTCATTGAAACAGCTCGGCCAGTGCAGCCGGCGCATGGGCGGCGACAAGGTATTATTGGTTACGGATCCGGGAATAATCGCCAAGGGATGGATCGATGAAGCGCTGGAGTATTTAAAGCAGGAGGGTCTCAAAACGGTTGTGTACGACAATGTCGTCACCAACCCCCGTGCTTTTCAAGTTGAACAGGGCGCTTTGGAATACTCCCGCAATGAGTGCGATGTGATCGTTGCCGTTGGGGGCGGCAGTCCCATGGACGCTGCCAAAGGTATCGCAATACTGGTATCCAATCAGGGCCGCATCGAAGATTATGTGGGCTGCAATCTGATCACCCAACCCATACCGCCATTAATTTGTGTGCCCACCACGGCCGGAACCGGCTCGGATGTCAGTCAATTCGCCATTATCGCCGACCCGGAAAAAAAGATTAAGATGACTATCCTGAGCCGGGCCATCATGCCGGATATCTCTCTGATCGACCCCCGTCTTTTGCAGACCGAGTCCTCCGAACTGATTGCTTCAACGGGCATGGATGCCTTGACCCATGCCATCGAAGCCTATGTCTCGTCGCTTTCCTGGTCATTGACCGATCCGCATGCCAGCCATGCCATCAAACTGGTGTTTCGCCATCTACAAGAAGCCGTTCAAAGGCGGTCGCTGGATCCGTTGGAAGGCATGGCCATTGCAAGTCTTGAAGCCGGAGCCGCATTTTCCAATGCCATACTGGGGGCCGTGCATGCCTTGGCCCATCCTTTGGGGGGGCGATACGATATGCATCACGGACTGGCCAACGCGATTTTGCTTCCCGTCGTGCTCAAAAAAAATCTTGAGCATGCTCCGGAAAAATACGCATCGATCGCCAACGCCATGGGCATCGATACCCGCGGCAAGACCAGTGCGGAAGCTGCCGGGCAAGTGCCTGAACAAATCGAGGCATTGATCAAGGCGTTGCATATTCCCACAAAGCTTTCGCAGGTCGGTGTCAA
The DNA here is from genome assembly GCA_049287895.1 of Desulfatitalea sp. GTDB lineage: Bacteria > Desulfobacterota > Desulfobacteria > Desulfobacterales > Desulfosarcinaceae > Desulfatitalea. The sequence goes on along the minus strand of JBAQGR010000523.1, from coordinate 11,672 downwards.
AAAGGAGGACATCCCGAGTCTGTCCGTGGATGCAGCTGCGGACTTGTGTATGATGACCAACCCGCAACGATATAATGCCGCTGAAATTGAAGATTTATACTTGAACGCGTTATAGGTAAGGTGATGGACCCGAAAATCAGCAGCGAAAATCCTGACTTTAAAGGGATCGGCTATTCAAAAATCGGGTTTTTCAAGGAAACCCGGTCAAAAATCAAAGAGCTGGAATCTCTTAACATTGAGCTGGCTCGTCGCCACAACAAACTGGAAGCTGTTTTTAATAGTATCAGTGACGGACTGACCATTCTGGACCGCAATTTAAACATCGTTTTTGCCAATCAAGTCCAAAAAGCCAATTTTCCGGATACCACCCTGGTCGGCAACAAATGCTTCAAGGCCTTTTTTCAAAAAATGGAAGTCTGCCGCAACTGTCCGGTCGTTTTGACGATAAAGAGTCAGGAAAATATGACCGGAGAGATATTCGTCAAGGAAACCGGCGACAGCGGCCGATTCTATGAATGGACCACATCGCCGGTCAGGGAGCCTTCGGGGCGTGTTTATGAGATCCTTCTGCTGATGCGCGATATCACGGAAAGAAAGGAATATGAATATAAACTGATGCAGGCGGACCGCATGGCCGCCATCGGTTTTTTAGCGGCCGGGGTGGCCCATGAAATCAATAACCCGTTGACGTCCATCGCCGGCTTTTCAGAAGCGCTGCTCAAGCGTCTGAGGAATGCCAAGGGTGCTTTAAGCCAGCGGCAGATGCTTGCCTTTGAGGAGTATCTGGACATCATTTATGCGGAAGCATATCGGTGCAAGGATATCATCTGCAATTTGCAGGATTTCAGTCGCAATTCCCTGGACGATTTCGAGATCCTTTCCATCGACGCCATTATCCGCGATACCCTGTCTTTATTCCGCCAGCGGGCCAAGGATCATAATATCAGGATCAGCTACGATGCTGATTTTGCGCCGGGAAAAGACAGCATTCATGGAAAGAAATCACAGCTTAAGCATCTGTTTTTAAATCTATTGATCCGGGCATTCAAATCTGTCGAAGAAGGTGGCAACCTGTCGATACAATCACTAAGCGATGGCGAACAAGTCAAAATTGCATTGTCAGATATCGGCAGAGAACCTAATCGCGGGTGCTCTGAAGCCTCTTCCGAGTGCTCAACGGACTTTACAGGCTTGGGCAGCGAAGTGGACCTGTCGATTTGCTACAACATCGTTCAGCATCATAAGGGCGTGATGCAGTTTGAAATGTCAGAGAAAAAGGGCAATCATCTGACGATATATTTCCCTGTTGCGGTTTGACCCTTTATTCCAGGGTTATCCGATAACTTGGTTATCCTACTGAATAGCATTCCCAAGAAGGGAGAGGATAGGTTCAAGAATGAGCCTCGGAACTATTTTAGCAGTCGATGATGAGCAGAATATCCGCCGATTGATTCGCTACGAATTCACTTTGGAAGGCTATGACGTAACCACCGCCAGGAGCGGGGAAGAGGGTCTGGCGCTCATTCAACACAAGCCGTTTGATGTCATCTTGCTCGATATCAAGCTTCCCAAATTAAATGGAATTGATGTTTTAAGAAAAATTAGAGAGATGTCAGGTACCTCCGAAGTCATCATGATTACGGGATATGGCGACATTCAATCGGCCGTGGATTCGTTGAAACTTGGGGCCCGGGATTATGTGACCAAGCCGTTTAAACTCGATGATCTGCTCACCATCGTCCGGAACGCCGTATCTGACAGCAGGGCGAACAATCTGCATCCGGCTGAGATTGTCGGCGATAGCCATGCAAATCCGAAACGTTTCGTTCCATGCCCCAGTTCGGCCATGCAGGCGGTGTATCAAACGATCAGCCGCGTCGCCAAAACCGATCATACCATCCTGATCCATGGTGAAACCGGGGTCGGCAAGGATGTACTGGCAAGACAGATCCATGATCAGAGCATATGCCACGACGGCCCTTTTGTGGTGGTCGATTGCGGATTGCTGACTCACAATTTGGCTGAAAGTGAGCTTTATGGCCACCGCAAAGGCGCATTTTCCGGTGCTACGGAAGCCAAAATCGGTCTTGTGGAAAAAAGCCACCTGGGCTCGCTTTTTTTAGATGAGATCGGAAACATCGATCTCGAGCTGCAAAAGAAATTCCTGCGTTTTGTGGAAACGCGGCGGTTCCGAAGGGTCGGCGAAACCAAGGAACAGCATATCAACACCCGTATCATGCTGGCCACCAATCTGGACCTCCAGAAGGCCATCCAGGAAGGCACACTGCGTAGCGACTTGTTTTATCGCATCACCGAATTCACCATTGTCATACCACCGCTGCGCGAAAGACCTGAAGATGTCATCGCCCTGGCCAATTACTTCCTGGACAGCCTGCCGCGCAACGGCTCGCAAATGAGAATCTCCAAAGAAGCACAAACTGTTTTGTCATCATACCCTTGGCCGGGCAATATTCGCGAGCTCAAGTCCGTCATGGGCAAGTGTGCCCTGCTGACCGATTCGGACATGATTCAGCCCAATGATCTTCCGGCCCACATGAAAGCCAGGCACTACGAGTCTCCACATAAATCCAAGACATTGGAAGATATTGAAAAAGATCACATCATCAACGTCCTGGCCGAAACTGAAGGCAACCAGACCAAAGCATCGGAGATCCTGGGTATCAACCGCAAGACGCTTTATAAGAAAATTCACCGTTACAAGATATTTTCCTGACACTGTGGCCGCTTGCCCCATTTTACCCCAGGATGGGATACTTTAAAAAACAGTATTAAATCTGCTTGTTATAATCTATCGAGCCTCTTTTTAGGGTGTTTTTGACCCGTTCGGCATGGGTCTGAATTTGCGAATGCCACTTGTTCCCATAGGATCGCATGGTCCTGAGGTTCCTCTGACGTTCTGAAATTACACACAAAAGCAAACCAAGAAGTAACCAAAGCCCATGTGGGTCCATAATGGGCACAATGCTTGCATAAATACCAGTGCATGGTGGTTTAGCCCTGTGTTTATTGTAATTATAACAGCTTGTTGCTCATGTGCAGGGGGAGACGGGGTGAATTAGTCCAAGCCACTTGTCGTGAGAGGTTGGTGCCGAAAGCGACCGATAAACCGACGCAACGTGATGATGCCGATTCATGACACGGCGCCATCATCAGCTTCTCTCCAGATCAAAGCTTCGGTTCATCGAGTAAAAACATCGAAAGGGGGTTGGTACGATTTTTTATGTTCAGGTTCGGAACCGTTCACCTCTAACTTATCATTGGTTTGAGATTCCCACAACCTTAGATGAAAGCTGAAAAAGGAGAGCAACCATGGCTCAGAAAGCCTCAAAAGTCTGGTTCGCCGCTGCCGGGGCAACCAACTGGACCGAAAGCACCATTTGTAAAGCCAAGGATTTATTTTATGCTGCAGGCCTGGATAAGTGCATCGCCAAGGATGATAGCGTGGCCGTTAAAGTCCATGCCGGCGAATACAACCGAACGGCCTGTCTGCGGCCCGAATTCGTGGCCGCCATCGTGGAAGAGGTCAAGGCTTGCGGCGGAAGACCTTTTGTGACCGATACCACCACCCTTACTTATCATCTGTATAACAACCGCTGCACCGGTCAGATGGCCCAAGAGGGTGCCAATCGTCATGGCCTGAACTGGGCCAGCCTGGGGGCGCCTTTCGTCATTTCCGATGGATTCTATGGGGAAGATGATCTTCGCATCGAATTGCCCGAAGGCAATATCCTGAAAGAAACCTATATCGGCCGCGGGATTTACGAAGCCGACGCGATCATCAATCTGGCCCATGCCAAAGGGCATCCCATCACTTCCTTTGGCGGCTGTATCAAAAATTTCGGCATCGGCGCCCAATCCAAACGCGGCAAGTACCAGACCCATCTGTCCTTCTGGGGTGATCCTGAAGATGCCATCGGTTATCCCAAAGTCAACCGCGAAGCCTGCCAGGGCACGGAATGCCCCTACAGCAAGATGTGCGAAGACAGCTGCCCGGAAGAAGCCATCACCGTCAAAGCCGACGGAGTTGTGCTGGACTTTGAAAAATGCGCCCTGTGCTATTCCTGCCAGGTGACCTGCATGTTCACCGGTATGCAGGGTATCGGCTTCCGGGATGACTATTTCCCGCTGGCCCAGATCGCCATGTCCGATGCGGCCCTGGGATGCGTCAAGACCTTCAAGCCGGGCAAAGTCGGCTACATGGCCTACGCCTTCGACATTGCCCCCGAGTGCGACTGCTTCCCCTGGAACGGCACCTATGTGACACCGGATGTGGGTGTTTTTGCGTCTAAGGACTGCGTGGCCATTGATACAGCCATCTGCGACATGATCGACAAGGCCCCCATCGGCCCCAATTCCCGGGCCGAAGAACTGGGCCTGAAGCCGGGCGAAGATAAATTCAAGGCCGTCAATGCCTTTACGCCCCGCATTCAGCTCAAGGCTGCTGAAAAAATCGGCCTGGGCACCATGAACTATGAACTGATCGAGTATGAACCGGAATTGAATCCCGAGAATATTGCCAAATGGCAGATTCGCAAGACCCCCATGACGGTTCATCCCATGCGCCAGGCCTTCAAGAATCACCACGTGGGCAGAGAGTTCGAATTCAACCGCCAACCGCTGGACAAATGGCTGAAGGATTGGAAGGGGTTTGACCCCACCATGTAAGGATCGGCCAGTAAGGATTGCGGGCGGAGGCCTGTCTCCGCCCGCAAATGCATTTTTTAAGACAGCCGGCCCAAGCACAAATAGAATGCCAGCCGATATCAGCCCTGCGACAAGCCCTTAAAGAGGAACCACCATGGCCACTGTTTATTGGATCAAAGGACGCTCCGAAAATATCCGCAAAAATCTCATCTCGAAAATCGATGTCCTAATGCGTTTGGCGGAGTTGTCCAAACTCATGGTCCCGGAGACCAGCCTGGCCATTAAATTCAATTTAAGCGAAGTCGGTTACGGGCACTATCTGCCTCCGATTATTCTCACGACGCTATTCGAAAATGCCCGCACACAGGGTGTTAAACCGATCATGACCGATGGCTGCAGCGTCTTCAAGGGCTCACGCTTCGACGGCTATAGTTGGGCGGAAAGCACCCTGCTGCTGGGATTCAGCAGCGGCGAGAGCTTTCATAATCAGCTCATGCAGACCTGCGGCTACACCAACGAGGAAGGAAATTTCTGGTCGGCCGAAGGCAAGAATCTGGCCGGCATCGATCTCGGCAGCCTGCTGACCGACATCAACAACTTGTTGGTGGTTTCCCACGTGACCGCGCATCCGCTCCTGGGGCTCAGCGGCGCAGTCGCCAATTTGGGTCTCGGGTTCTTAACAGCCACGGGCCGGCTTCGTTTGCACGGCTTTTTGCAAATTGGCTACGATGCTCAAAAGTGCGACCACTGCGGCGAGTGCCTCTCCTTTTGCCCCACCGGCGCCATGTCCGGAGAACCGGGGCGCGTGAGCTTCGATGCCCGCACCTGCAATCAATGCCTGGGGTGTTTTATGGCTTGTCCCCATGGTGCGATCCATGTCCGGGATGAGGGTATCCCGGTCTTTCAGGAGTGTGTGGTGGAAGCCGCCCATACGGTCTTGAAAAAATTGCGCGGCCAGGCTTTTTTCATCAATTTTTTACAGTCGGTCACCCCCCAGCCGGACGAGTATCCCTATTCCGATATCCCATTTATTCCGGATTTGGGCATCATCGCCTCCGATGACCCCGTGGCCGCCGACTGGGCCACCCATCAGATGATCATGCAGAGCCCGGGCATCCCCGGATCCATTGCCCAAGATTTGGATGTATTGGCCAAAGGGCAGGACAAACTCAAGGCCATTACCGGCCAAACGCCGGAGCACATGCTGGCCTATGCCGAAGAGATGGCGCTTGGAAACCGCAAGTTTCAATTTCTTAAAGGCGAATAAAACCCATACGGGTCAACGGGGAGGAAGATCGTGGAACAAACAGATCAGCAAAGTTCGTATCGTCATAAGCATGGCCCCATCCATGATGCCATGGCCCAGGTCAACTATAAGATCGCCATTCTCAGCGGTAAAGGCGGGGTGGGTAAAACTAGCGTGACCGTGAATCTGGCGGCCGCTATTCGCAAAAAAGATATGGTGGTCGGTATTTTCGATGCCGATGTGCACGGCCCCAGCGTCCCCAAAATGGTCGGCCTCAAGACCGAAATGCGCGATGTGCTGCGCGGCAGTCACGGCATCGATCCCGTGGTGACCGAGCATGGTTTGAAGATCATGTCGGTGGCCTTGATCTGGCCCACGGACATGACGCCCATCATGTGGCGCGGGCAGTATAAAGCCCGTGTCCTCAGGCAGTTTCTCAGTTCCGTCAAATGGTTTGAAATGGATTTTCTGTTCATCGACCTGCCCCCTGGAACCGGCGATGAACCCACCACCATCATGAAGTCGATCCCCGACCTGGATGGGATGGTTGTGGTCACCACCCCCCAGGAGATTTCGACGCTGGTTTGCAGCCGGGCCATCAATGCGGCCAAGGAACTCAACGCGCCGATCCTGGGCCTGATTGAAAACATGAACCACTATGTTTGCCCGGATTGCGGCCGGATCGAGCACTTTTTCGGCAAAGACCGCGGCGAGCGCCTGGCCAGGACTTTCAACATTCCCTTTTTGGGTGGAATTCCCCTGGACGGTCAGTATTCGGATGCGGCCGACACCGGTGTACCCATCGTATTCAAGTACCCCGATTCACTGACCGCCAAAGCCATGCTGCGGATCGCCGACCGCTTGATCGAAAAACTGCCTCCCCGTGAGAAGGTTGTGGTCAAGGAGCGCGCCTGGGAAGAAGGGCGCGACCACGTTAAATAATAGAGTGTGAAAAATTGGTATAGCTACTCGGATTGAAAGGAGAAAAAGGTAAATGACCCAGAAAGAAAGACCCAATGTAACGGGCAAAGGGCCCGCCCTGGCGCGTGAGACAATTGAACTATTCGCCGAGATCCTGGGCAACAGCGGCAGTATGAAAGGCCTGCTGGAATCCAACCTGGCCGATCGAGGGGCCCAGCTTGAAAAAATCGTAAAAATGGCCTTCTTGAAGACCGTCAAGGCCGGAGAGATGGCCTGGGATCTCAAAGAAATGACGGAAGAATTGAAAGCGGCCGTGGCCGCCGGTGATGAGGCCAAGGCCAAAGAAATCCTGGAGCCTTTGACCGTCGATATGGACGAGCTGATCCGCAGGATCAAGACTTTTGTTGTGCGCATGACCTAATCCGGGACTGGTACGCCAATGCTGGAAATTACGGATGATCTGATCGCGATGTTGAGGGTGCTGAAGACTGAAGGCGGTACGGATTGCACCGGCACCTGTCACCACAGGAAACCGGGCGAGTTTCATTGCCATGTGTTCGGCCGGATGCTGAGGCTGTCCTCCCAGGGCATCAAGAACCGTTTGCTCAAGCTGATGCGCATGGGCCTGGTCGAGCGTCATCGGGTAGAGCGTCCATCGGCCACGCCCATGGTTCGTTTTACCATTACCCAACAGGCCGAAGAGTTGCTGGCCAAGCACGAACAAACGTGAAGGTTGCGAGGTATTTCAATGGTCTCCGGCTTACATCGAGCTGTGGTTGAAATAGTCCACCAGGCGATCGGCATCATGGATGATCTCTTGCGGGATAGGATCGATATGCAGGCCTATGCCCGCGGTCTTAAAGCCCTGGATGCCGACAGTCTGCTTGAGGCGCACCAGCAGGAGTTTAAACGAGATCCCAAGAACGTCTGCTACTTGGATGCGCTGATGATTATCTCTTCGCTGCAGCACGAACTTGATTTCCAAGTGGCTGAATACGGGGCCAACGTTGCCTCTGAAGATATCAAGATGCTCAAAGAATTGCTACCCAAGTTCGAAGACATGCAGTCATAAGCTGCGATTAAATGAAAAACAGATGAAAAGGAGTATACCTATGAAGCTTCAAGGCAAGGTGGCTATTGTCACCGGGGGAGCACGGGGCAATGGTCTGGCCATCGCCCGTTGCCTGGCCGAAGAGGGCGCCGATATTGCCATTGCCGATATCTGTGAAAATCAGGCCTCCCTTCCTTACGACCTGTCCACCGAGGCAACCATGAATGATGCCGTGGAGAGCATCAAATCCATGGGCGTCAAGGCGATCGGCATCAAGTGCGATGTGAGCAAAGCCGCTGCAGTGGAAAAGATGGTCGCCAAGGTGATGGAAACCTTCGGCAAGATAGACATCCTGGTCAACAATGCCGGCAACTCCTCCATGGTCGCCATTGCGGAGATGGACGAGCAGACCTGGGACGATGTCATCGACACCCAGCTCAAGGGCACCTACCTGTGCTGCCGCTTTGTGCTGCCCCATATGATCGAGCAGCACAGCGGCAACATCGTACAGATCTCTTCAGTCGGCGGCCAGCGCGGGTTCGGTATGGGCGGGCATTATTGCGCCGCCAAGCATGGTATTATCGGGCTCAATAAATCCATCGCCATGGAGGTCGCCGATCACAATATCCGCAGCAACGTGGTGTGCCCCGGTACGGTGTGGACACCCATGATGCAGGGTATCGCCGCCTACTTCGGCATGGAAGGCGCCGAGGCCAAGGAACAGTTTTTTGCCGGCCACATGATCAAAGACCCGGAAGTATCACCTGAAGACATCGGCCGGGCCGTGCGCTGGTTGGTCACCGATGAGGCCCGGTGCATCACAGGCAATATGATCACCGTGGATGGCGGATGGACGGCCAAAGCGCCTTGATGGGGACCTGACACCTCCTGCCGATGCATGGGAGAAGGCATCGGGCCGAGGTGCGATAATCATGCCGGTCAGCATGCTGACCGGCATGATAGAACAGTGTGGAAACTAAAATTATTAACGATGAAAGGAGTTCAGATGGAAACCGAAAGAAAAGAAAAGGGAATGATTGTTGACGATGTCCGGGAGTGCCAGGAACCTGCTATCCTTGAAGAAGTCAATATCGAAGAGCTTGCCGTAGACGGTATCTGCGGCATCTACTAGCCTCCTTGCGGAGGTTCCTCCAGTGCCTGGGTGCCGGGTCCCGAGAACATGGGGCTGTTTGAGGGGTCCGCACCCGGCACAACCGATTCGGGGAGAAAAATGGATTCATTGCGCGCATATCATTTAAACAAAGGCGTTCAGGTGAGGCGTGAAAAATTCGGTTTGCTTTTTTATAATTACCGAGGGCCGCGGCTCTATTTTCTACCCAGCAAAGAGTTGGTGGACGATGGTTTCTTCGACGGGACGCGGTCTCTGGCAGACCTGGTGACCGCCGTGCATGCACGCCATGCGTGGCCGCGGGCATGGATAGAAGAGCGCCTGGCTCAAATCATGAACCAACTGGAGGCCAAAGGACTGATTCATGGGCAATCGATATGTTGAAATGGGGCTGTCGGCGCCTGTCAATGTGACCTGGGAAGTGACCTATGCCTGCAATTTAAGCTGTGTTCACTGCCTGTCGGATTCCGGGCGCAAAAAAGAAGGGGAGCTTACCACCGAGCAGAGCTTGCAGGCTATCGATCAATTGGCCGCCCAGAAAGTTTTTCAACTCAACATCGGCGGTGGCGAACCCTTTATGCGGCCGGATTTCCTGGATTTGATGGACTATGCCCACGACAAGGGCATGGTCACCTGCATCAGCACCAACGGTACTCTGATCGATGAACGGATCGCCCGCCGCTTGGACCACCCGCTGGTCTATATCCAGGTAAGCCTGGACGGTGCCAGCGCGGAATCCAATGATGCCATCCGCGGCCGGGGAAGCTATGAAAAAGTATTGAACGCCCTGGATCACTTGCGCAATCGCCAGATCGAGGTCAGCGTCAATTGTGTTCTGACCCGGCACAGCTTTCCGGAGCTGGATAAGCTGGTGGGGCTGGCCGCGAGCTATGGCGCTAAATTGAGGGTCTCACGCTTCAGGCCGTCGGGCCGGGGCAAGCAATCATGGTCGCAGCTCAATGTGCAGCGCGAACAGATGACCGATTTCTCCCAATGGCTGGCGCGCCATCTGGCCGTTTCCACCGGGGACTCCTTTTTTTCGGTTACCACCGAAGAGCGTCGGTCCCTGGGTTTGAATATGTGCGGGGCCTGCAAACTGACCTGCTGCCTCTCCCCCCAGGGCGAGATTTATCCCTGTGCTTTTTTGCAGGAGCCTGAATTCTGCGCCGGCAAGTTACCTCAGGAGGATTTCGGAACGATTTGGAAAACATCGCCGGTATTCGATTCATTCCGGCAATTGGAAATCAAATCCTGCGAAAGCTGTCATCGTTTCGATCTGTGCCATGGCGGCTGCCCGGCCATTGCCTATCATACCCAACGCAAGCTGGGATTGCCCGACCCCGGTTGCCTGGCCAATTGTGTGACCATGAAAACCGTTCTTAAAGAGGCCGTATGATAACCGGTCTGCCGCCCACGGGCTGCTTTCAGCTTAAAAAAGGAATACGGCTGATCCAGGCCCCTGAGGGGGGTGTCCTTTTGCAGTCCAATCCACTGCGGGCGCTGAAAATAAACCAGGCCGCGCTGGAAATCCTTGTTAAGTGCCGGACCGGTCTGCAGCCGGATCAGATGGAGAACGGCACCGGTTGCAAGACAACCCTGCCTTTCCTGGACACGTTCGTTCAGGGTGGCCTGCTGGATTGGGTGCCTCCTCAAATGCAGGCTTTGCCATTCGTGAGCGTCGTCATACCGGTTTACAACCGCCCCCTGGAAATTGAAGCCTGCCTGGCCTCCCTGGAAACCCTGGACTATCCACCGGATAAAGTCGAGGTGATTGTGGTGGACGATGCCTCCCAGGATCGCACAGCCGCCGTGGTGCGCCGTTTTAATGTCCGCTTGATCATCCAGCCTCACAACCAGGGGCAATCGGCTGCCCGCAATACCGGTGTGGCTGCCGCCAGAGGGGAGATCATCGCCTTTCTGGACAGCGATTGCATTGCCCAGCCCGGTTGGCTGAGCGATCTGGTGCCCTATTTCCAGGACGCCCGGGTGGCCCTGGTGGGCGGCCACGTAGATGCCTATTATCGTGAAAAGCGGATGGATCGCTATGAACAAGTCTGTTCGGCGCTAAACATGGGCCCGGAGGCGGCCATGGGTCGCGGAGACCGTTGCGTCTTTTATGTGCCCACCTGTAATATGCTGGTCCGCAAACACATCTATGCACAAGTGGGGGGACTTGACCCAAGTCTGCACGTGGGTGAGGATGTGGATTTGTGCTGGCGGCTCATGGCGGCCGGGCATCATCTGCTCTACAAACCCCAGGGCGATGTGCGCCACAAACACCGTAACAGCCTGTTGTCCGGGCTTTTGCGCCGCTTCGACTATGGCACATCGGAGGCCGTGCTGTATGCCCGCTTCCCCAAGGTCGCGAAACAATTTCCCTGGCAGCCGGCAGGAATCGGAATGATACTGGCCGGCATAGCGGCTCTGGCTGCGCATTCATGGATCTGGTTGGCCTTGATGGCCGGGCTGCCGGTTCTTGAAATCGGTTACAAGCGGATTCAATTGCTGCGCAGAATGAATATTCGGTTGTCCGCAGCGGAAATGTTCGCGGCCGTCATCAAAAGCCACTTTCAGCTGGCCTACTACCTGGCTTTTTATATGGTACGTTACCATTTGCTGCCGCTCATCGTCTTGGCCTATGCCCTGCCTTCCCTGACTTG
>JBAQGR010000522.1:0-5141 GCA_049287895.1 Desulfatitalea sp. | reverse complement strand
ATGAGCTCGGTGCCGTCCTCGAGCCGCAGGCGCACACCGCTGGCCGAGGCGATGGGGTACACCGGCAACGGATCGACCATCGCGGCGTAGGGGTGCCACACATGCCGGCGATCCAATTCAAGCATAACGGAAGTTGACAAGGGCGCCATGAAAGCTACCACTCCTGACAATCGAGCCACACCTACCCGCTAAACCAATACCACTCCTATCAGGCCAGAACGGTAAACCCGATAAGCATGTCTTGTTAACGATAACCGGCCTCAAGGTCAAGCGATTTTTGAACTTCGGATTATCCGGCTCTTGGATTTGTTGTGGAAGAAAAGTGTGAACATCACTCCTTGAGTACGTCGAACTTACAGCTCAAGGTCACCGCCTCGCCGTCAAAAGCGGTGTTGACTTTGTAAGGCAGGGTTTTGAAGAGTCGGATCATGCCCTGGTTATGGGATGCGGTGTAGGCCACCAAACCGGAGATGCCCTGTTCCCGGGCCGCTTCGGCCATCTTGCGCAGGAAGATTTTGCCGAGCCCTTTGCCCTGGAAATCTTTGCTCACGGTAAAGGCCACCTCGGCCATGTTGCTCTCCACCAACAGCAGGTATTCGGAGACACCCACCACGCGCCCGAAACCAGATTCGCCCACGATGCCGATGAGGGTCATGTCCTTTTTGTAGTCGATCTGGGACTTGCTCTCCACCTCCCAGCGCTCGAAGCTGGTCTTTTCGTGGAAGAATCTCAGGGAGACATCGTCCTTATCCAAATGGTAGTAATGTTCCTGGATGCGGCGTTCATCCACCGGCTTGGCCGGCCGGATGGTGACGATTTCACCATCGATCTCTATCGTATCCTCCAGGTTCACCGGATAGACCGCTTTGGCCGCTTCGCCCAGGGTCCGTTCAGGGCCTACCAAACCGGCCTCCTTGGCCGCCTCGAACAGCTCGTCGCGGAACTTGGGGTGGGCGATGCTGATCATGGCGACCACCCGCTCTTGCAGGCTTTTGCCGAAGAGGTTGACCACGCCGTATTCGGTGGCCACATAGTGTACATCGCCCCGGGTGACCACCACCGCTTCGTCGTGCATCATGGGGATGATCTGGCTTTTTTTCCCATCCGGCGTGGTCGAACGCAGCATGAGGATCGATTTGCCGCCCGGACTGCGCCGGGCGCCGCGTACGAAGTCAGGAATCCCACTCACGCCGGCGAAAAGGGTCTGGGCCACGGCTTCGGCCGACACCTGGCCGGTCAGATCCACGGCCTTGGCCACATTCAGCGAGACCATGCGGTTGTGCCGGGAGATGACATACGGATCGTTCACATAATCGGATGGATGGAACTCGATGGCCGGATTGTCGTGCAGAAATTCGTAGAGCTCTTTGGTCCCCAGGGCCGCGGACGCCACCATCTTCCCGTCGTTCAATCCTTTTTTGCGGTTGGTGATCACGCCGAGGGCGTACAGATGCATGATGTCGTTGGTCAGGTACTGGGAGTGAAACCCCAGGTCGTTTTTATTGGAGAGCGCCTGGGCCGTGGCCTGGGAGTTGGCATCCAACCCCACCTGCAAGGTGGAGCCGTCATCGATCAAACGGGAGATATGCCGTCCGATCCAGGTGGAGAGCTCAGACCGCGGGGCCGGCGGAATGACCAGCAGTTCTTCTTCCTGCTCGACGATAAAGTGCACATCGTTGACATGAATAAAGCTCTGGCCCATGACCCGCGGCATGCGCGGGTTGATCTGGGCGATCACCTGATCGGCCGAGTAAGCGGCCGATAGGGTGACATCCACCGATACCCCCAGACTCATCCAGCCGAAATCGTCGGGCGGCGACACCTGGATCAAGGCCATGTCGATAGGCAGTTTGCGGCTTTTGAAAAGGCTGGGCACTTCAGACATGTTCACAGGCGTAACGAACCGCAGATTGCTGGCGAAACTCTCCGAACGGGCCGAGCCCAGATAGATGTGGCGTATGCTGAGGTTCGCTTCGTAGGTTTTGTTGGCAATCTCGGTCAGCGGCGCGCTTTCATGGCTCATCATGCGCACGATTTCAATGCCGCTGAACAGGTGGGCGCGATCAGCCAGGGCCCGAACCAAAGCCCTGGGCTCGCCACAGGCCGACCCGATGAAGACCCGCTGGCCGGGTCGGATTACCGCAATGGCCTCTTCGGCGGAGCGCCTCTTTTCGAGGTAGTTGTCTGCCCAGTAAAGCGATTTGGTCATCGTCCTGTTCCTTCGCGGTTCGCCGGTCGGTTACACCAGGGCGGGCGGAGTGGCACCAATCCGCCCACCGGCTTGTAATATCACCGAAATAGAAATCAGCGCTCGAACGATAGAACCAACCCCTACCTTCCCGATGGCGCCAGGAGGTGTGGGAAAATTTTCGATATCGCCTGAACTATGTAAGGGCCTCCAGGATAAAACGGCAATCGGCCACCGTGGCCCCTTGTCCCTCAGGATGCACCAACAGCGGGTTGATGTCCAGCTCTTTGATTTCCGGATTGTCGCTGACCAGGTCTGAGAGGCAGACCAGCAGCTTCTCGATGGCGGTCACGTCGGCCTTGGGTTGGCCCCTGAAACCATTGAGCAGCGCGTACCCCTTGATCCCGCGCACCATCCAGCGGGCACTGTTGCGGCTGAATGGTGCCAGCCGGAAGGTGACATCTTTGAACACCTCCACCATGACGCCGCCCGAGCCGAACATCAGCAGATGGCCGAACCTGGGATAGCGGTTGGCCCCCAAAATCACCTCCTGGCCCTTGGGCGCCATCTTCTGCACGAGCACGCCGTCGATCTGCGCATCGGCTTTGTAAGCCTTGGCATTGGCGACGATGGCGTCGAAAGCGTTTTGGACCGCGGCGGCATCGGCCAGGTTGATCTTCACGCCGCCGGCATCCGACTTGTGGATGATCTGGGACGATACAATCTTCATGGCCACGGGGTAGCCCATATGCCCGGCCTGGGTGACAGCCTCGGCCGCTGTTTTGGCCAACACGGTGGGCAGCACGTTGAAACCGTAGGCCTTGAGCAGATGAATGCCGGCCAACTCGCCCAGATAGTTCTTGCCGGCCGCCAGGCTGCTTTCAACGATCTCCCGGGCCGCGGCCTTGTCGTGCTTGAAGCTGAAGGGGGCCAGCTCCTGGCGGTTGAGCCATTTGGAGTAGCGGTAGATGGCGCCGAAGGCCTTGGCCGCCTGCTCGGGGAAGGGATAGACCGGCACGCCGTGCTCTTGCAGATATTTAACACCGACCGAGACATCGATGATGCCCATGAAGCAGCACAGGATCGGTTTGTGGGAGCGTTTGGCGATACGCACAATGGCTTCGGCCGTGCCGATGGCGTTGGTCATGGACTGAGGCGTGAGAATCACCAGGGCACCGTCCACCGCTTCGTCCTTGATCACGGCGTTCAGGGCACTCTCGTAGCGGTCCTGGGCCGCGTCGCCGATAATGTCCACCGGGTTGTGCACGTTGGCGGTCACCGGCAAGTGGCTCTGGAGCGCCTCGACCGTCTCCTCGCTGAACTTGGCCAGTTCCAGACCGGAGACCACGGTCATGTCCGTGGCCACGATGCCCGGCCCGCCGGCGTTGGTCACGATGGCCACGCGGTTGCCGCTGGGCACTTTTCGGCGCAACTTGCCCAGGGCGTTTTCGTTCTTGTAGGCAAAGGCGATGGCAAAGTCGAACAGCTCGTCGATAGTCTGCACCCGGATGATGCCCGACTGGAGGAAAATGGCGTCATAGACCGCCTCGGAGCCGGCCAATGAACCGGTATGGGAGGCGGCCGCCTGGGCGCCGGCGCTGGTGCGGCCCGACTTGATCACCAGGATCGGTTTGGGCCGGTCGCCGCCGGTGATCTTCTTGGCCACCTGGACAAACTCCTGGCCGCGCTGCAACTCTTCCACATAGATCATGATCACCTCGGTGCTGGGATCGGCGTGGAAGTAGTTGAGCAGATCCACCTCATCCACGTCGGCCTTGTTGCCGATGGAGATGAACTTGGAAAAACCGAAGTCGCGGGCCGCGGCGAAATCGAGCACTGCGGTGCACAAAGCGCCGCTCTGGGAGATGAACGACACGTTGCCGGCTTTGGGCATGCGGGCTGAAAAACTGGCATTGAGGCGCACATCGTCCAATGGATTGATCACCCCCAGGCAGTTGGGACCCACCAGGCGCACCTTGCTTTCACGGCACATCTTTACGATGTTGCGTTCGATCGCCAGCCCCTCGCCGCCGATCTCCTTGAAACCGGCCGAAACGATCACCACCCCTTTGACTCCTTTGTCGATGGCCTCTTTCACCGATTGGATGGCGACCTTGGGCGGCACGATGATCATGGCCAGGTCCAGGGGATAGGGAATGTCTTTGATGCTCGGATAGGCCCGGACGCTGGCAATGGCCTCGGCGCTGGGGTTGACCGGGTAGAGCACCCCTTTGTAACCCCCCTTGAGAATATTGACGAAGATGTCGTGCCCTACTTTGCCGGGTATAGTGGAGGCTCCCACAACCGCCACGGATTGCGGGGAAAAAATCGGATCTAAATCTCGCATAAATAAAACCTCGTTTGGTAATAGGGTCAAATCCATTCAAAAGGATTAAAGCATCTCAAAACCTCAAGCCGTCAATATCGGCCGGCTTTGGCAACCTCTAAACTTGGGGGTCTTGTAAAAAGTGTCCCGGTGCCTGTTAACGTCATTCCCGCGCAGGCGGGAATCCAGTTTTCCAAGTGTTTCTGGACTCCCGCCTGCGCGGGAGTGACGGCACGGGAACTTTTTACGATGTTGTCAAACTTCGTAATCACAACAACCCCTTGAAAAAATCGTTGCCCTTGTCGTCCACCAGGATGAAGGCCGGGAAATCCTTGACCTTGATCTTGTAGATCGCTTCCATGCCCAATTCCGGAAACTCAAGCAGTTCCATTTGCGTGATGCATTCCTTGCCCAGACGGGCGGCCGGACCGCCGATGGAACCCAGGTAGAATCCGCCGTATTTCTGGCATGCCTCTGTGACCACCGCGGAGCGGTTGCCCTTGGCCAGCATCACCATGGAGGCGCCCTGGGCCTGGAAAAGCGGCACGTAGGCGTCCATGCGGCCGGCGGTGGTCGGTCCGAACGATCCGGACGCATATCCGGGGGGCGTTTTAGCCGGACCGGCGT
>JBAQGR010000521.1:0-3761 GCA_049287895.1 Desulfatitalea sp. | reverse complement strand
CCGCCATTTATCCCATCACCCCTTCTTCTCCCATCGGCGAAATTTGCGACGAATGGGCCGCCAACGGGCGCAAGAATATCTTCGGCCAGGAAGTCCTGATCCGGCAGATGCAGAGCGAAGCCGGCGCTGCGGCGGCGGTGCACGGTTCCCTGGCCGCAGGCGCGCTGACCAGCAGCTATACCGCTTCCCAGGGATTGTTGCTGATGATCCCCAACATGTACAAGATGAGCGGCGAATTGCTGCCCGGCGTATTGCACGTCACCGCCCGGGCCATCGCCGCCCATGCCCTGAGCATCTTCGGCGACCATCAGGATGTAATGGCTGTGCGCCAGACCGGCTTCGGCATGCTGGCCTCGGCCTCGGTGCAGGAGGTCATGGACCTGGGCCTGGCGACCCATCTGGCCGCCATCGAGGCCAGCGTGCCCTTCGTGCACTTCTTTGACGGATTCCGCACAAGTCACGAAATTCAGAAGATCGAAATGATCGATTACGCGGACATGGCCAAGCTGGTGAACATGAAGGCCGTGGCCGAGTTTCGCGCCCGGGGCAGCAATCCGGAAAACCCCAAACTGCGCGGCACGGCCCAGAATCCGGACATCTACTTCCAGGGCCGCGAGGCGACCAATAGCTACTATCTGAAGGTCCCGGCCATCGTCGAGAAGTATATGCAGCGCGTGGGCGACCTGACCGGCCGGCGCTATCAGCTGTTCGACTATGTAGGCGCCCCGGATGCCAGCCAGATCATCATCTCCATGGGTTCTTCGTGCGAGACCATCCAAGAGGTGGTCAATCATCTCAACGCCCAGGGCCAGAAGCTCGGCCTGATCAAAGTGCGCCTGTTCCGGCCTTTGTCCACCGAGCATCTATTGGCGGCGATTCCTGCCAGCGCGCGCACGATCACCGTACTCGACCGCACCAAGGAGCCGGGCGCATTGGGCGATCCGCTCTATCTGGATGTGTGCACCAGCCTCATGGAACACGGCCGCAATATCAAAGTGCTCAACGGGCGCTACGGGTTGGGTTCCAAGGAGTTCAACCCCTCCATGGTCAAGGCCGTTTACGACAACATGGCCGCCGCCAAGCCCAAAAACCACTTCACCGTGGGAATCGTGGACGACGTGACCCACACCTCGCTGGATGTCAAGGAGGGGTTCGATGTCTCCCTGAAAGGTACCGTGCAGTGCAAGTTCTGGGGCCTGGGGGCCGACGGCACCGTGGGCGCCAACAAAAGCGCCATCAAAATCATCGGCGACAACACCGACATGTTCGCCCAGGCCTACTTTGCCTACGACTCCAAGAAATCGGGCGGCGTGACCATCAGCCATCTGCGTTTCGGCAAGAGCCCGATCCAGTCCACCTATCTGATCGACGCGGCCGATTACATCGCCTGTCACAATCCGGCCTACGTCACGATCTACGACGTGCTCGAAGGCATCAAGCCCGGCGGCACCTTCATGCTCAATAGTCCATGGAGCCCCGAGCAGATGGAAGCAAAATTGCCGGCACCCATGCGCCGCTCCATTGCCAAGAAGAAACTCAAATTTTACACCATCGACGCGGTCCAGATCGCCAGCCAGGTGGGATTGGGCGGCCGCATCAACATGATCATGCAGGCCGCCTTCTTCAAGGCTTCCGGCGTGCTGCCCGTGGACCAGGCTCTCGAACTGCTCAAAAAAGAGATCAAGAAGCTGTTCGGCAAAAAGGATGAGCGCCTGGTGAAGATGAATTGGGATGCCGTGGATCGGACCCTGGACCACCTGATCGAAGTAAAGTATCCGGCCGCCTGGGCCGAGGCCAAGGAGGGCGCGGCCGCGACGGCGCAAGAACCCGAATGGGTGACTCAGGTGATGCGGCCCATGCTGGCCCAGCAGGGCGACCGGTTGCCGGTGAGCGCCTTTACGCCCGACGGCCTGTTCCCGGTGGCCACCACCCAGCATGAAAAGCGCGGCGTGGCCATCCATGTGCCCGAATGGATCATGGACAACTGCGTCCAGTGCAATCAGTGCACCATGGTTTGCCCGCATGCCGCCATCCGGCCCTACCTGGTGACCGAGGCGGAGATGGCCGCGGCGCCGGCCGGCTTTGAAGCCAAAAAGGCCGTGGGCAAGGAGTTCAAGGATTACAAATTCCGCATGCAGGTCTATGTCGAGGATTGCATGGGCTGCGGCAACTGCGCCGACATCTGCCCGGCCAAAGTCAAGGCCCTGGCGATGAAGCCGTTGGAGACCCAACTGGCCGTCCAGGTGCCCAATCAACGCTATGTCGCCACGTTGCCTTTGCGCGATACGCTCTCCAAGCGTGACTCGGTCAAAGGCAGCCAATTCTACCAGCCGTTGCTCGAGTTCTCCGGTGCCTGCGCCGGCTGCGGCGAAACTCCCTATGCCAAGCTGATCACCCAGCTGTTCGGCGAGCGCATGATTATCGGCAATGCCACCGGCTGCACCTCCATCTGGGGCGGTTCGGCGCCCGCTATTCCCTATTGCGTCAACAAGGACGGCCACGGACCGAGCTGGGGCAACTCCCTGTTCGAAGATCCGGCCGAGTTCACCTACGGCATGTTCATGGGGCAGTTGCAGCAGCGCGCCCTGCTGGCGAAACGGGTCGAGCAGGCCCTGGCCGCCGACATCGACGCCGAGCTCAAGCAGGCCCTTTCCGGATGGTTGGCCAACATGAAGCAGCCCGAAGGATCGCGGCAGTACGGCGACCAGCTGAAGAAGCTGCTGCCCAAGGTCAAGGGCAATGCGCTGTTGGACCAGATCCACGCCATGGCCAATCTGTTCACCAAGAAATCCTACTGGGTCTTCTGCGGTGACGGTGCGGCCTACGACATCGCCTATGGCGGCATCGATCATGTGCTGGCCTCGGGCGAAGACATTAATATCATGGTCTTCGACACCGAGGTGTACTCCAACACCGGTGGCCAGAGCTCCAAGGCCACGCCCACCGGCTCCATCGCCAAGTTCGCAGCCTCGGGCAAAAAGACCGCCAAAAAGGATATGGGCGCCATGGCCATGACCTACGGCTATGTCTACGTGGCCAGCATCGGCATGGGCGCCGGCAAGCAGCATACGCTCAAAGCCCTGGTCGAGGCCGAAGCCTATGATGGGCCGTCGCTGATCCTGGCCTATGCGCCGTGCATCAACCACGGCATCAAAAAGGGCATGGGCAAAACCCAGGAAGAGACCCGGCTGGCCGTGGCCAGTGGTTATTGGCCGCTCTATCGCTTCAACCCGTTGCTGGCCCAGGAGGGCAAGAATCCGTTTGTCCTCGATTCCAAGACCCCGGACGGCAGCCTCAAAGAGTTTCTCTCCGGCGAGGTGCGCTATGCTTCGCTGCAAAAACTCTTCCCGGCCGAAGCCGAACGGCTGCACACCCAACTGGCCAATGAGCTGACCCAACGCTATGCGCGGCTCCAGCGCCAGGCCGCCCAGGTACCCCCCGAACCGAAGGTGGAGGGTGGCGCCGCTGAAGCGGCCGCTGGAGACCCGAACAAGCTGAATGTGTGCACGCTTTCCACCACGGCCGAACACGGCCGCGGCGACGGTGCCGACGAGCCGTGCGACGACGGTCGGGCAGGGAAGTAGTCCGAAATCTTCGCGATGTAACGCCAAAGGCCGCTTCATCGTGGGATGGAGCGGCTTTTTTCATTGCGAAGTTTAAAGTTGATGGACTCGTAAAAAGTGTCTCGGTGCCCGTTAACGTCATTCCCGCGCAGGCGGGAATCCAGTCTTTTCAAGTGTTTCTGGACTCCCGCCTACGCG
>JBAQGR010000520.1:0-4816 GCA_049287895.1 Desulfatitalea sp. | reverse complement strand
TTAAACCTGGACACCTCGGAGCTACGCGCCCTGCGGGGAAAACGCATGGCCATGGTGTTTCAGGAACCCATGACCTCTCTGAATCCGGTCTTCACCATCGGCGATCAAATCGGCGAAGTCATAGTGGTCCACGAAGATGTCCCGGCCGCCGAAGCACGGCGTCGGACCATCCAATTGCTCGCCGATGTGGGCATCCTCGATCCGGAAAAACGACTGGACGATTATCCCCACCAACTCAGCGGCGGCCAGCGCCAGCGGGCCATGATCGCCATGGCTTTGGCCTGCGGACCGGACCTGATGATCGCCGATGAGCCCACAACCGCCCTGGATGTCACCGTGCAGGCCCAGATATTACAGCTGCTGAAAAGTTTACAACAGCGCGGCCGCATGGCGATCCAATACATCACCCACGATTTGGGCGTGGTGGCTGCCATCGCCGACCGGGTCTATGTCATGTACGCCGGTACGATCATCGAGCAAGGCACAACAGACCATATCTTTAAAATGGCGCACCATCCTTATACCATGGCCTTGCTGGATGCCTTGCCCACCAAGGAAAAACGAGGCCACCGTCTCTACAGCATTCCAGGCAGCGTGCCCCACCCGGCTTATAAGCCCGCTGGGTGCCCTTTTCATCCGCGCTGCCCCTATCGACGTCCATCGTGCGAGCAAGCCTTTCCGCAGATGTGCGACTACGGTGAGGGCCACCAGGCCCGCTGTCCGGTCCTCTACGAAACAGAAGGACCGTCCCGAAAGGTTCAGGCATGAACGCAGGCGCAACACCCATCCTCCAGGTGCGGGAGTTGAAAAAAACCTTCCCGGTTCGTCGTGGATTCCTGCAACGCTTGGGCGGCGCGATCCGCGCCGTAGACGGTGTGGATCTGGAGATCCTGGCCCACCACACCCTGGGACTGGTCGGTGAAAGCGGTTGCGGCAAATCCACCGTGGCCCGCCTTATCCTGCGGCTGTTGCTTCCGGACAGCGGACGCATCCGGTTCGAAGATCAGGAGATCACCGACCTGAACGAACGCGAGTTCAAGCCGATGCGCAAACGGATGCAAATGATCTTCCAGGACCCTTACAGTTCTCTCAATCCGCGCATGACCGTGGCCCAATCCATCGGCGAAGGGGTGCGCATGGCCGGCATCACCGCCAAGGCCGGTCAACGCCGGCGCATCGAGCAGTTGCTGGACATGGTGGGCATGCCCAAAGCCAGCGCGGATCGCTACCCCCACGAATTCAGCGGCGGCCAGCGGCAACGCGTGGGGATCGCCCGGGCCTTGAGCGTCGCACCCCAACTAATCCTTTGCGACGAGCCCATCTCTGCGCTGGATGTCTCCATCCAGGCGCAAATCATCAACCTGCTCAAAGATCTTCAGCAAGAATTGGGGCTGAGTTACCTGTTCATCTCCCACGATCTCAATGTAGTCAGCTATATCTGCGATCATGTCTGCGTCATGTACCGCGGTCAGATCGTAGAATCCGCCCCGGCTGCGACCCTGTTCGAAAATCCCTGCCACCCCTATACCCGCAAACTGCTCACCGCTATCCCCGGAGGCAAAGCACCCGATATGGCTTTATTATCCGCGGCAGCGCAGAAAAGCACACCACCTTCGGTGGGATGCCGGTTTGCCGAGCAGTGTCCGGATGCCGACGATGGATGCGAAGACAAACCACCGGCCCTGCACCAAGTAGGCCCGGACCATTTCGCACGCTGCTGGAAAAAGATGGATTCGCTTTGGGATCGATAGCGTAAACGGAGGGTACAAGAAAGAAAAAGGGAATCGGTGGATACCACCGATTCCCTTGGAAGCCCGACTTTTCTGTTCGGCTGAAGGATTAGCGTTTGGAGAACTGGAAACGGGCGCGAGCGCCTTTCTGACCGTATTTTTGGCGCTCTTTTTCACGCGGGTCGCGGCGAACGAAACCTGCTCTTTTCAACACCGAGCGCAGCTCCGCGTCATAAGCGATCAACGCCTTGGTGATACCGTGCCGAATAGCGCCGGCCTGACCGATGATACCGCCGCCCAGCACCTTGATCTTGATGTCGAATTTGTCCCGGTTATTGGTCAGCATTAACGGTTGGGTGATGATGGTTTTGGCGGTATAGACCCTGAAGTAATCTTCCAGTGTGCGGCCATTGATGCTGATCTCGCCTTTGCCCGGTGTGATCCACGTTCTGGCGATGGCATTCTTGCGCTTGCCTGTCGCGTAGTAGATGTTTTCCTGTGCCATATAATTTTCCCGGTTTTAGTATCGGTCGGTTAAAGTTTCATCGCTTCAGGTTGCTGGGCCTCATGGGGATGCTCGCTGCCGGCATAGACCTTCAGCTTTTTGCATAGCTGGCGCCCCAGGCTGTTTTTGGGCAGCATGCCCTTGACCGCATTGTGGATCAAATCTTCGGGTCGCTTTTCCATCAGCTTGCGGGCGGTGATGGCTTTGAGCCCGCCGATAAATCCGCTATGCCGGTAATAGGTTTTTTGCTCCCATTTGCGCCCGGTGAGCTTGATTTTGGAGGCGTTGATGACGATCACCGAATCGCCCATATCCACATGCGGCGTAAACATGGGATTGTGTTTGCCCCGCAAACGGGCCGCAACGTGGGTGGCCAACCGACCCAGCACCGCGCCCTCGGCATCGATCACCCACCACTTGTTTGGGTTATCGGAAGCTTTGGCACTGTATGTGTACTTTTTCACGGTATTCACTCCTGCTCGTGGTTCAGAATCCGGCTTTCCTAATTGAATTTTCTCAGTTAGTCAAGGGAAATATAACCCTCACCCGCTGTTTTTACGGTACCATCATCGTTTGACATCCCCCCCGCCATGCGTCTATGTTGAGGCACATGCCATGAATACCCTATCCGAAAAACAGATGTGGATCGAAAACCAGGAACAACGCTTTGCCCTTCAACTGGCCACGGATGTCATACCCGCGCCCCAGTTGAGCTTCTGGATGGTCCTCATCCCCATCTTCATTATTTACCATCTATTTCGGCACAATAGAATTGTCATCAGTCGCAAGGCGTTTGCCGAGCACTACATGCTCTCCCGCCGCCGTGCCCTGACAGAAGCCTACAGCGCCATTTCCGAGACACGCGCCCCCGATATCGGAGCGATCTCGGATCAGGCCACCGGCCTTCCCGGTGTGGCTGCCACCCCCTACCGTCTCTGGATTGAGTGCCTGGTGGCGCATTACATGGATCTGCTCAACGCAAACGGCAGCGACTATCATGAATTGATCCGACAGGCCTATCGGACGCGCACCAACTACCTTCTGTTCATGAACCAGGTCCATCGGCTAGAACAGGCGCTGCACCAAGCCCTCAAGGAGCATGTGGCAGGCACCTCCGAAGATGTGGCCGCAACCATCGCCCACATTCAAAACTGCACCACCCAACGGCATCGGAATCAGGCGGACGCTTTCTTTGCTTAGAAGGATTTTGGTTTTTGCGATTTACAAGCCACGGTAGCATTGAGCAGGCCGCCGGCCTCCACGACCAGATCATTGCAGGCAACTTGCCCGGAACACTTTCCAGTGGCGAGAATCACCAACTCCTTGGCCACCTCTATCCGTCCGTCAAAGAGCCCTCCGATGGTCATCACGTTGGCCCGGGCTTCGGCATAGACGGCGCCCTCTTCGGCGATGACCACATTATCACCGCTCAGAGAGCCTTTGACGATCCCCTTGATGACCAGACGACCTTTGCCGACAACTGTTCCCTCCACCGTGAACCCTTCGTCAATGATCGAAAATTTTTTGTCGTCGTTTTTCACTTATCGTTCTCCTTGCGACTTGGGTTGCGCGTCTTCTCCGGGTTGCGCCGCTTCAGATGATTTTTCGGGAATCGTCACCGGGCTGCCGGCTGGAGTTGAAATGTTTGGCGTTCCGGTGGGTTGTGGCTGCTCTTGCTTCGGGAGCATGGATTCGGCTGGATCGATATCCATTTTCAGGCCCTCAGTGTCCGTCGGGGCGGGTGATACTGGACCTTGCCCGCCGGCGGGCGCGACCGTATCGGTCGGTTGCCCTATAGCTGCCGGAGGGGTCGCCGGCGGCGTGACCGGAGACGGGGCAGGTGTCGTCGCCGGACCGGCCTGCGGTGTTGGTGCGACTTCCGCTTTCGGTTCGGGGGTCGGTTTTACTTCTATTTTGAAGTGAAAATCACGTGTCAACAGAAGTTCTCCGTTGGTCAAGAAAATAAAAACCGATGCGGTATCATAGACAATAGGTGCTCGCTGCTTGTAAACCTTGAAATCCATGGTACGATAGTTCTGCACCGAAAAAGCCTGGCCGTTTTTGCCGGACGGTTTCCCATCCGCGAAAGGTACGCTGGGTGTGGCAATCCATTTCACCGGTGGATCATCGGCCTGTTTTAAAACCACGACCATTCGGCCCGCAAATGACTTCTTGTGAACGGAGTTGTTCACCACGCGAATTTCGATTTTGAGAAGTTCTCTTCCCGCATCATATTTTACTTCAAATTTCTGCAAATCCATTACCCAGTTCACACTGGGCGGACTGGGACTTGTCTCTTCCGCAGGCTTAATTTCAGGCGCTGGGGTGGGTGCGACGGCGACAGCTTGTGGAGCGGCATTCTGCGCGAGCGGCGTTGAACTCTCCTGGGCCTTGGGTTTTTGCGTGGTCTGCATGTTCGCTTGGGTGCTGATTTTCTGGGCAGTCTCGGGTTTTTTTTGGATCTCGTACATCACCAGCTTGGCATGCAACACATCCTTTTCATCTTTCAACAGGGCGGCCTGGCGCTGTGCGGCGTCCAGATCGCCTTGAAGCCGGCCGATTGTTTTGCCCTGTTGCATAT
>JBAQGR010000519.1:0-5315 GCA_049287895.1 Desulfatitalea sp. | reverse complement strand
GCTATACGGGCAAAAATGTCTATGTGCATCTGAAGTCTGGAAACACCTTGGAAGGCTATGTCAAGGCGGTTGGGAAAGATCTTGTCCACCTTGAAAAGCTGGCCGGCAAGGATTTTTACGATGCCTTAGTTCGTATCGAGGAGATCACCGCCATGGAAGCGAGATTCCGGGAAATGAAATAGCGGGAAGTGCAGCGGGACATTATAGAATGTCCCGCTAAGACCCCCGCAACGACCCCGCAACGACCCCGCAACGACCCCCGTCCCACTACTGCCCCTTACGTCATAACAGCAGGCGACTCATGCTGGATAATTGACGCTCATGCCGACTGAACCCAAATATCTATTGAATTACGGTGAGTTGCGACTTGTCGCAATGTGGTATGATTGTTGCTAAAAATATTTTTCGGAAGGGCGCGTCCTCAACCCAGCATAGGGCAGGTCTGCCCCAGCGGGACCGGGAAAAATCAATGTACACCTTCAAAAAGGAGATTCAAAAAGTGACAAGTATTAGAAACGGGTTATTGGTCATGGTGTCTCTATTATGTTTTTCTTTTGTGTTGAGCTGCGGTAGCAGCAGCGACGGCACTGCTTTGGCTCAGGAGGATCCTGATGACTCGGGGTTGAGCAGACAGGAACTCTTCTATGCGACAATGGCAGATACGACACCCGTTTATGCCCTCATTTCATCTTCTGCCGCCCAAGCCCGGGCTTCAGTTATGCCGGCGCGGGACCACATCCCTCGTGGCGCATGGGGCGAGCCTAGCTCGCTGTACTCCGTCTTTTTTACCCTGCGGGAGTTCCAGAGCCCAAGGGATGAAGGCGTGGTAGATCGCTCCAATTTTTACAAGCTTCTGTATGATGCGGAAAGCATCCTCATGGGTTCCTACGGCGATGCCGAGGACTTGGCCGAGCCCACTCAAATCGCTTCGCCATTTGCCGGTATCGATACGAGCGCTGCGACTTTCACAAAGGCCGCCAATATTGAAGATGACGAACTGTCAATCGCATATAACGATACGGACGAAGCGCTCGAAGCATTGATGACCTGGAAATGGACGGAGGCGGATCAGCCGGCAAAGGCCGAACGAGGCATCGCCTTTTACGTGCTGGACAAGGCCACCCAGGATGTTTCCATCGACATGGTATTCTCCGTTGATTACGATATCGCCACTCCGGAAAGTACCTACAATCTGCGGTGCAAGGCCAGGGGGAATGCCGCGGACCATTCCTTCGAATTCAACTACCTCATCGGCTCGACGGCCATCATTGCCAAGGGGGTGTCGCAAGGAGAGAACAATTACGTGATATTCAAGTACAGCAGCGGTGGCAGCACCTATTATCTCCGGGTACCGGCCGGTGCGGACGAGACGTTTTTTCAAGAACTTTATGATGCCGGCACGCCGCTCACCGAAGACCCTGAAACGCTCGAAGATGAAGAGGGTTACCTGACCTGGATACAAGCGCAGCAGTTTATGACGGAGAGCGATCTTTTAACCAGTACAGAAGATTTGAACATAGGGGTCGACGGCTTTGCCGGTTTAATCGATTTGGTTTTTTAGCTTGATAGGGGGCGGATGCAGCGGTACCCCCATATACCCTCAATTCCCCGGGAGCTATTGCGCCAGCTTTTCTTCCACCCACAGTGGACGATCGCGCCAATAGCTCCCCGCGACGCCCTTGCGGTATTCTTGCAGCGCCTCGTCGGTTGCGTTGACCCGCAGGGTGCTCCAGCTGTCGTCGCCGTTCTGCCAGAGTTCATGCCAGTAGACGGCACCACGAATCCGTGGGCACTCGCCAGGGATGCGCCGAAAGAACTCGGCGATCCAGGCGCTCATGCTGCCGGATTCAGGAAAATTGGCGACACCCCATTCGGCCAACAGAATTGGTTTGGCCGGATCGAGAGCGCTAATCTCCCTGTAGGAGTCGATGAAAACAGCGTCCACCGACCACCACTTGCCATAGGGATACTGCTGCCCGTATGCGCTTAGCCCGAGCCAGTCCACATAACCGGCTCCCGGATAGTAGCTCTTATAGTTATTCCACGCCTCAGCTGGAACAGTTCCGGAATTTAGATGCAGTACCCACTGAATATTCTTCGCGCCGCGGCTACGCACTTTGTCAACCACATACCGGTAAGCTTGCTTGTACAACTCGGGCCCGGCGAAGCGGCCCTCAGCTGCCAGGGCGCCTCCACCATAGAAAACTCCGGACCAGGGAAACCAATTGCCGTTCATCTCGATCCCCCAAGCCACGAGCAATGGCCGGCCGTAGTCACGTGCCTGATCACCCCAACGCGTGAGATAGGCATCGTACTTTCCCGCCAAAACATCGCGTAAGCTGTAGCGATCGATCCTCTTCGCATCCCAATCTTCGCGGCTTTCCCAAGGTAACCAGTAAAGTAGTGGGACGGCGCCGTAGTTCGAGATGATCTCCATATTGTCCCGGGGAAAAGCATTTTTGCCCCAGTTGCTGGAAGATGCCACGATCGCTTGGTGCTTACCGACGAGCGCCTCGAACGCTTCGATTGCTTCTATGGTAATATTGTCTTCAGTGTCGCCGAAATCGATATAGGCGCCGGTATAGGCTTGATTGGCAGGAACGGCCAGAGTACACTCCCTAGCCCTCTCGCTCGTCGTTTTTGCGTGGCAGGCCATCACCGCCTGGCTCGCAATTATTAGTGCAAGGAAAAGATAATTTTTGATCAAGGACTCTTTCATTGGACCTCCTGAGCTGAGGTATCATTAATGACCATTGCATTCATTGATTTCACCTTCGATCATGGAGGCCGCCACGCTCCGTTGCGCTTCGAACAGGAGGACGGCCCCACCGCAAGGCTTGGTATTTGCCCACAACGCCGGCGAACATATAGAAACGGTCCTGTTGTGTCAATGCGCGTATTGACGAACTATCGCCTTGACATAGAACAAACGCTTGGACTAACTTTCCCTCATCGCCCGCACAGGATATGAAAAGAATCTCATTCTGGTAGTCGTTCTTGTTACATCGAACGCTTGGTGGGCGTTCCCGGAGATCTCCGCCCCATGAAAATCTGGTTCGTCTATCCGCCGTTTGCCGATCCCACCCAGCCCTATCTATCCTTGCCCTACCTCAAGGGCAGCCTGCGGGCCAGGGGGTTGGACGCCACGGTGGTGGATCTGAATGTGGCGGCGGCTCACCATCTGCTCGGCCGCGAATCCGTGCGTGGCATCGCCGAACGGCTGGCCGCGCGTTTTACCCAGCTCGACGGTCGCAAGCAACTGACCCGCCTGGAGCAGATGGAGTATCTGGCCCTGGCTGATGCGCGCCCGGCGGCGCGGCGGCTGCTGGCCGCCGAAACATTGCCGGTGGCGATTTTCCAGGACTCTGAGCGCTTCTACGATTTCGCCACCTATCGCCTGGCGCGCGACCTGACCGAAGCGGCATTGGAATGCGTCAGCGCCGTCCATTTTCCCTTCCGCTATCATTTCAACCAGGCGGCTCATATCGCCTTGCCGTGGAACCCGGCGCTGCTCGAAACCTATTTCCAGAACCGCCAAAGCCCACTGGACGAGTTCTACAGGGACCACTTCGCGCGCAATCCCCTGGGCGCCGGCGACCTGGTGGGCATCAACCTGACCTTCATCAGCCAGATCCCGGAGGCTTTCTACCTGGCGCTACTGCTGCGCCGCATCGAACCGTCGCTCTTCATCGTGCTGGGCGGCAGCTGCCTGCAGCAGATGCTGGCCCATGCCGACGAGGCCGCCCAGCGCTGGATCGTAGGCGTGGCCGACGCCGCCTGCCGCTTCGAAGGCGAAGAGACCCTGCCGTTGCTGCTGGCGGCCCTGGCCGACGGCGCTGCGGCCCAGGACCCGGCCCAGCGTTTCCAACGTCTGGCCCAGGTGCCCAACCTGTTGATGCGCTCGCCGGAAGGCGCTTTGCACTCCGGCCCCCTGCATGTCGGCGATCTAAAACAAGCAGCCATGCCCGTCTTCGATGACCTGGACAGCTATCTGGCTCCTGAACGCACCTTGCTCTTTGCCCCCACCCGGGGATGCTACTGGAACCGCTGCGCCTTTTGCGACTACGGGGCCAACCGCTCGGGCTGCCACGGCTACCGGGAGATGGCCGCCGAAACCGCCGCCGAGCAATTGACGGCCTTGGCCGAACGATATGCGGTGCGCAATTTTTACCTCTCGGTGGATGTGATGGCCCCGCGCTTTGCCGAAGCGTTGGCCCAGGCCCTGGTGCGGCGGCGCGCGGATATCCGCTGGTCGGCCGACTTTCGCATCGAAAAGTACTACTCGGACGCGCGCTGCGCACTGCTCTATCAATCCGGCCTGCGCGCCGTGGCCTTCGGCGTGGAAAGCGGTGCGGACCGCGTGCTCCAGCGCATGGACAAAGGTATCACGGTCGCATTGATCCGCGCGGTCAACGCCCGTTTCCACCAGGCGGGCATCGCCACGGCCTGGATGGCCTTCAGCGGACACCCCGGCGAAGCGAATGCCGACGCCCTGGAAACGGCGCGGCTCATCGAAAAGGAGCGGGCGGCCATCGACCTGTTCATCCTCGGGCAATTCGGATTGACCAGCGGGTCGCGCATCGCCGCCGATAGCCGCGCCTACGGTCTGAGCCGCGTTTTCTACTGCCGGGGCGACGCCTTTCGGCTTTTTCCGTTGCACGCAACCGAACAGCCCGCGTCCACGCGCGGCGCCCAACAGGTGGAGCAGGCCGTGGCGCGCTTGTCGCGACTTTACTTCCTGGACCACTACCCCTGGGCCGGCGCCATCTCCACCCACCACAGCTTTCTTTACTTCCTGCGCTTCGGTGCGGACGTCTTTAAAAAACGGGCCGCTACGCCGCCGGCGGAGGCGCGTCTGGGGTCGCGACGCAAAGTCTCCGAACCACCGGGTTTGGCGGCCCGGCCCCGCTTTCCCCTGGAGCGCCTGCGCGCGGACCGGGAGCGCTGGATGGCTCACTTCTGGCGCCAGGCCCTGGCTCTCGGCGCGGAAGGTGTTGCGCCCTTAGACCTGGCGTATTTCCATACCTTTTGCAACGGAAACAACTCTTGACAAAACGTACGCTATGGCGTACATTTTCTAAAAAATTTGAGGTGAAATATGCCTACATTATCAGCTACGGAAGCACGAATGAAACTGTACCGACTCATCGATCAAACCTCTTTGTCGCATGAGCCTATTGTTATCACTGGTAAAAGGGGCAATGCGGTTCTGATATCCGAAGATGACTGGCGTTCAATTCAAGAAACCATGTATCTTTTGAATATTCCAGGGATGCGCGAGTCTATTCGCGAAGGGTTGGCAACGCCCATTGAGG
>JBAQGR010000518.1:0-6343 GCA_049287895.1 Desulfatitalea sp. | reverse complement strand
TATCCGCGAAGTGCTCCCCACCATTCGCCATATTCTCAAAAACGGCGGGCGTCTGATCCTGATGTCCCACCTGGGGCGCCCCAAGGGAGAGAAGAAAACTGAATTCTCCCTGGCGCCGTGCGCGGCCGCCCTGGGCGAATATCTGGGGCAATCGGTCGCATTTGCCCCGGATTGCATCGGCGCGACCGCCCGCGCGGCGGTGGCGCAATTAAAAGCCGGGCAGGTGTTGCTTCTGGAAAACCTGCGGTTCTACAAAGCCGAGGAGAAGAACGATGCGGCCTTTGCCAAACAGCTGGCCGAATGGGGCGACGTTTACATCAATGATGCCTTCGGTACCGCCCACCGTGCTCACGCCTCCACCGAAGGGGTCACGCACTATATTCAACCGTGCGTGGCCGGCTTCCTGATGACCAAGGAGCTCGACTACCTGGGCCGGGTCATTCAGGCGCCGCAACATCCTTTTGTGGCCATCCTGGGCGGCGCCAAAATCTCCGGCAAGATCGATGTGATCCAGAATTTATTGCCCAAGGTGGATCGCCTGATCATCGGCGGCGGCATGGTTTTCACGTTCTTGCGGGCCAAAGGGCTCGGCGTGGGTCGCAGTCTGGTGGAAGAAGATCGCATTCCAATGGCCAAAGAACTCTTGGCCGTGGCCGGAGAGAAGATCTTGCTGCCGATGGATTGTCGCGTGAGCGCCAACTACGATATTGAGGCCGGCCGCGTAGAACAACTGCGCACCACCGGTGTGGAGGCCATTGCCGCGGACGAGGCCGGACTGGATATCGGCCCGGCCACCATCGATGCATTCCGGGCGGCCCTCGCCGGCGCGCGCACCGTGGTTTGGAACGGCCCCATGGGGGTTTTTGAAATCGAGGCGACAGCCAAGGGGACATTCGAAATGGCCCATCTGCTGGCCCAATTGACCGCCCAGGGTGCCGTTACAGTGATTGGTGGCGGCGATTCAGCGGCCGCGGCCGAGAAGGCCGGCGTGGCCGACCGTATCTCCCATATCTCCACCGGCGGCGGCGCTTCACTGGAGTTCTTGGAAGGTAAAACGCTGCCGGGGGTTGCGGCGCTGACCGAACGGTAGCGATTCCGCGACCGTGCCTGGACGCACTGATTTTTTTTCCCCGAATTGCTGCCGTTGCGTGGGCGCGATTGACGTCCTTTATGATTTGGTGGTAAGGCTTGATTAGAAACGGTGGTAACCCGCAGCGGGGAGGAGAAGATTGGCCTTTTGGAGTGTCCGGGAAGAACTGAGCCAGGTCAAACGGTTGCGCAGGTCATACTACGAGCTGCTGCGCGACGATTTGGACCAATACATGCTCGACCATGCGCTG
Source organism: Desulfatitalea sp. (assembly GCA_049287895.1). GTDB lineage: Bacteria > Desulfobacterota > Desulfobacteria > Desulfobacterales > Desulfosarcinaceae > Desulfatitalea. Next base: position 5,003 of record JBAQGR010000518.1, on the reverse strand, counting down.
ATCGGTTCGTACACGCGCTTTCTGAACAGCGGCACTCCCTATCCCTTTGTGGAAAAGCGGGAGTTGAAACCCAGGGCGCGCATCCCCGGCGTCGAATATGACTATCAAAATACTTTCCTGGTACTGTTTGTCGAGGACACCATTCCGGCGCGCTACAAGAAATACGTGCGTTTTTTCGACCTCAATACGACCACCAAAACCAATTTGCTCAAGGCCAAGACGCTGCCGCTGCCCGATACTTTCGACCGCAACCAAAAGTATTTTGACTCGGTCCAATTCTACAATTTTTTAAAGATATTGCTGCCCGTGGATTATGCCTTGCTGATTCAACGTGATCCCGGCAGCCATCTGAAGAACCGTTACATGCTCTCCCATTTTCATGTGCGCATCGACTGGCCGATCAGCGAAGCGTCCGAAGATCTGGCGCAGAGCCTGCGCTACATCTCCAAGGACCTTTATGAAAAGGGCGACGCGTACGCGGATATCGTGCAAAAGAAGTTTTTTGAATACTACGGTGTCCCGGTCATGGTGGGCGGCCGGCGCACGGCCGCCATCGTAGCGGCCCAATATCTGAAACGGATGCAATGCATCTCCACGGTCTATGTGGGCAGCAGCGAATCGCGCGCGCTAATCCGCATCTCCGAACGTGGGATGTCCAAGGCGATCCTAATGCCGCTGACCGAAGAAGCAATGCAACAATTTTCCAGCAGCCACAACATGGCGTTGCCGACCTTCAAGAAGAACTATGTCGTCGCTCGGGAGGGCAAGAAGGGGATCTGCATCTTCCAGGTCTCGTACGCCTATACCAACTACGCCCGGCCACCGGATGACGGTAAACTGCGCGAGATCAATCCCGATGTCAATTGGCTCACCGTGGGGCAAGAGCATATTCTGCCCAAACCGGGTGTGCACAAATATCCCCCATTGCCGATCGGGTTCATTTACTCTTAAAGGATGGAGAGGCCCACGAGAAAGTGGCCCCGAAAGCGGCCATCTTCGTTTTTCGTGATGTGTTTGATCTGGGTCTTCAGTTTTTCAAATGCACCTGCCGAATCGATCAGATAGTAGGTCATTTCGATGGTGTCCCCCACCGAGAGGTGATTGAGCACTTCCGATGCTTCCTTGACGAGTATACACAACCCTTTGGGAGAGATGTTCCACAGCTTGAATTGATAGAAGGAGTCCAAACCTTCGGTGGTGAATTGAACGCTGTAGTACCGAGAATCCGATGCGCGCGATTCCGATCTTCTTTCAGGAAGTTCGTCGTCCGAATGATTTGTTCCCATAGCGTCTCCCGCTGACCGACCATTTCAAGAACCTACTATCGATCCATCTAATGCCTATAAAATTCGAAATATCATATAATCAGTTAGATATCAATGCGATGATGGAAAAAAAGCTTGTCAAGGTACATGGAAACCGCTATTCATGAACATTAGCGTTGGGCGGACGCTCAACGCCGAAAGGTGGCTACTGTTCGTAAACCTGCTAATGCTGAACAAGGGAGCTAACCTATGTCGTTTTTGAAAAAGGAGTGGAAGGCAATCGTTATTGTGCTATGGCTCGTAGTGATCACCGTTTTTTTGGTCTGCATCAGTGGTCAATTGGGCCGGCTTGAAACGAAGAACGCCAAAATGGCCTCCACTCTCGATTCAGTGGAAAGCGTCGCCATCAGCACCGATTCCGGTGTCGCTCAAATGGCCAAAAAAGTGGGCGAGATGGATGCCAACGTCAATTTCGTCGTTGAAAAGATCAGAAGAAGATAAAACCTTGCCATCTGTCGCACCCCAACCCCTGAAGGGCTATCAGCGCAAATATCTGCGCGCTATGGCACATGGACTGAAACCGGTGCTGCTCATCGGGCAGCGGGGCATTACCCCGGCGGTTGCCCTGGAGATGGAGGAAGCTCTCAACCGGCACGAACTCATCAAGATTAAATTTATCGAGAGCAAGGGCAAGTCGGCCAAACAGAAGATGGTCGAGGCGCTGCGCGAAGCAGTCCGCGCACACTTGGTCGGCATGATCGGGCACACGGCCATCTTCTTCCGCTCGAACCCGGATCCGGAAAAGCAAAAGATTCATCCGCCCCAGCGACCTTCCAATGATACAGACGAGGGGCTGGCGGCCTCTTGATCCGCTGGCCGCTCGAATGCCTCCGCAGCAATTTATGGCACCAGCGCTTTCACGGCGCCGGAGGCATTGGCGGGCATCTCCTCTCCCGAGCGGCTATTGATGTAAATCGTGCGGACATCATCGGGAATGTCGAAATAGGCGTGGGGCTGACTCTCCAGTGCGGCCTGCATGAATAAGGTCCATATGGGCAGCGCAGCGCGCGCGCCAGTCTCCTGGGGGCCCAGCGTGGATGCATCGTCGTTGCCCACCCATACTCCGGCCGCCAGGGTCGGCGAATAGCCCACGAAGAGGGCATCCTTAAAATTATTCGTCGTACCGGTCTTGCCCGCAATCGCTCCCGGCAACCGGCCGGCCGAACGGCCCGTGCCTTCGGTGACAACGGCGGAGAGCATATCGGTGATAATGGCCGCCGATGTGCGCGTCATGGCAATGTGTTGTTCCGGTTTGACCCGCCATAAGATTTTGCCTTGATCATCGCGGATTTCCACAATGCCATAAGGCTTGATGTATTTACCGCGATTGGCGAAGACCGCGTAGGCCGCCGTCATTTCAAGAAGGGTTACCTCCGATGAGCCTAATGCCAGCGGCAGATTGGGTTGCAGTGTCGCATCGATGCCCAGCAGGTGGGCAAACTCAACCACCGCCGACGGCCCCAACTTTTCGATGAGGCGTACGACCGGGATGTTTTTGGATTGGGCCAACGCCCAACGCAGGCTGATCTCTCCGTCATAGCCTTCGGAAGCGTTTCCCAGTTGCCAATCGTTTGTTTGGGCGCTGTTGGGGAAGACAACCGGGGCATCCAAAAGGGTCTGGTTTTGACGATAGCCGCGTTCGATGGCCAGGGCATAGACAATGGGTTTGAAGGTCGAACCGGGTTGACGCAAGGCGGTGGTGGCTCTGTTGAAATTGTTTTGATAGATATCGCGGCCGCCCACCATGCTGAGAATCGCGCCGGTATTCACTTGGAGCGCCAACAGCGCTGCCTCCGGCGCAGGAGTGGTGAGCGCGTTGTGCTGCATGCGGATTTCCAATGGACCGAGGCCGTCCGCGACAGCCTGCTCGGCTGCTGTTTGCATGCGAGCATCCAGAGTAGTGGAGACGGTCAGGCCCGCTTTGTACAGCAAGTCAGCCCCTACAGCATCTTCCAACGCTTCTTTGATATAGGCGATAAAATAAGGGGCTTTTTTATTTTCGGCCTGGGGGGCCGCGGCCAACACCGGCTCTTGCAGGGATTGTTGATAGGCGCTTGAGTCGATGGCACCGGTGGCATGCATTTGCGCCAGGACGCTGTTCCGGCGCTGGCGCGCCAATTCCGCATTGACCAGCGGGGAGTAACGCGAGGGCGCTCTGGGCATTCCGGCGATCAAGGCGCATTCGGCCAGGGTCAGCGCCTCTATCTCCTTGTTGAAGAAGATGCGTGCCGCGGAGGCAACCCCGTATGCACCGCTGCCGAAGTAGACCTGGTTCAGATAGAGCGCCAGCAGTTCATCTTTGGTATACCGGCGTTCCAGTTGCAAGGCCAAAACCGCCTCACGGAGTTTGCGCACAAAGGTCTTGCGGGGAGTCAGGAAAAGGGTTTTGGCCAGTTGCTGCGTCAAGGTGCTGGCGCCTTCGGAAAGACGGCCACGGAGCAAATTCTTAACGGTTGCCCGGAGAATGCCCCGCAGGGCGATACCGCTGTGTTCGTAAAAATCGCGATCCTCGGTGGTCAATAGGGCTTTTATGAGCGCAGGTGGTATTTGCGATAACGCCACCGGCTCGCGTCTTTCGACATAGAGCTCGGCCAGCAAAACGCCGTCGGCGGAATAGACTCGCGTGACCGCGGAGGGCCTATAGGACTCCAACGCTTGAATTTGGGGAAGATCGCGCGTCAGCGCCAGAAGCGCACCAGCCGAGATGCCGCACAGAAGGCCCGTGACCAGCGCCGCCCAGAGCAGTCCACGGCGACCTTTGGGGTTGCCGACCATGGTGTCGTGAGGATTGCGCGGTGCTGGGTTCATTTGTCCGCCAAAGTGTGCCTTGCCGCTTTAATGCGATTCACATCGAGTTGCCGGGAGTTGCCGGGCTCAGTTGACTATTAACATCCGCCAGGGTAGAGAGTAAACGCTTTTGCCGCGCTCTACCATCGCCGCTAACGCTTTTCCCATCAACGGAGGTGCACCCCATGGGGCATCATGATCATCATGACAAGCAGGGCCATGACGGCCACAATATGAGCTTTGCGGAAAAAGGTAGCAAACTGCTGAGTCACTGGATTCAACATAACAGCGACCATGCCAGTAATTACCGCCAGTGGGCGGTCGAGTTCCGACTGAACCAATTTCCGGAAGTGGCGGCCCTGCTCGAATCGGCCGCCGAATTGACCCTGCATATCAATCATACCCTTGGCGAGGCGGCTGAGTTGGTTTCGTCCGCTAAGGATGAAGATTAAGGCCCCAAGCCTGCCTGGGCGTCATGACGGACGCCGCTCTCAGACGACGCAGTGGCGCAATAGGTCGAGTCTTGCGCAGTCGTTGCTCAAATGCAGGGTCACCCGGCTGCCTGGTTGGGCCAGGCCGATGGCCAATCCATTCAGGTCAACAATTTTTTGAATACGGTCCGGGATGGGCGGTCCCTTGGGGTGCACGATTTCAACGCCATCCCCCAGACGAATCTGGTTGCGCACCTCCACATGGGCCTTGTTGGCGCCGGCCGCGAACAGCACTTTGGCCACGAGGGGGTTGGGGGCAGCCGTCGGTGCCTGGTATTGAGGCAGCGTCTCGTCGGGGTCATCCAAATAAAAACCGGTGCAATAACCCCGACTGGTGATCTTGTCCAGTTCCTGTTGCCAGTGGGCAGCCGGAGCGAATTGCTCCGGCGCCTCATAATAG
>JBAQGR010000517.1:0-8351 GCA_049287895.1 Desulfatitalea sp. | reverse complement strand
GGTGATCACCCCCGCGCATCTGGAGTTGGAGGAGGCCTTCCCGCCGGAGCGTCGGCCCGCGGAGAAACTGATGACCCTGCAAGAGGCGCGCGATCAGGCCGAGCGGCAGTGCGTCCAGCAAGCCCTGCTGCTCACCGGCCACAACATCAGTCAGGCCGCCAAACTGCTGGCCACCAGCCGACCGACGTTGCACGATCTGATGAAGAAGCATGGAATCAAGGCGTAAGCCGGTATTGCCGGAGATGAAAGCAACAAAAGAAAACCCCCCAGTGAATCCAGGGGGTTTTTCTTTGAATATCTATTTGGCTTGGCTTTTGCGGACTACGCTTTCTTATTGAAGCGCTTGCGGCCGGCACCCACCAGCCCCAGCAGACCGGTGCCCAGCAGTATCAGGGTGGCCGGTTCGGGAACCGGGGCAGCGCCGGTCTGGCCGCCGATGCCCACTTCGGTGATGAAAAAGTTATTGAAATTGTACCAGGGCGTTATTTTAGCGGCGATGCCGATGATACCAAAGGGGTCCTCAATAAAAGATGTGTTGCTGATATCAAAATGGAAATTCTGGGTGGTATGTCCAGGCCAATATCCGTTGAACGATCCGTTGAAGAGCTCATACTGCGCTTCATCGGTAAGGGCGATCAGTTGAATGCTCACGCTTTCCCGAGGCCAGTCCAGTGAAAACAGATCGATATTGACAAAGGCGCTCTGAAGGGTGGCCCCCTCATCAATCATAACGTCGTTGGCCAATGTCAAATCGGAGTTGGTCGCCTCCTCGGGATCATTGGCGAAGACAAGGTCAAAGTAGAAGGAAAACTCTTGGCCTTCGTTCACGAACTGGGCGCCCTGGTAATACTCGTACACCGGTACGGCACCGGCAGTAGAGGCCATGCCAAGGACGACCGCCACGCAGAGAATGTAAAAGATTATTTTTTTCATGGTTTTCTCCCTTTGAAGGTTTGATTAAACTGCTTCTCCCTAAAGCAATTTGTCTGCCATCTATGTAGTATGCTGATATATAACATAATTATTACCAGGCTGAACTTCCGGAGCGATGAGCTGTAAAAGGGGGCGACACTTCCGGTGGCGGGGGCCGCGGTCCTAACTGATCGAAAGATAACGACAATCCTTTTTTGTCAACCGAAAACCCATCGCCATGGCGGCCCATGACGCATGGAGGTGTCGGTAATGTTTACAGCCAGGCTGCCGGGGATGTCGGAAGAGCGGGAATGATCAACATGCTTTTCTTATGGTGGGGGCGCGTTGAGCGGCAGGCGCACCTGAAAACAGCCGCCGCCCTCCTTGGCATTGCCGGCTTCAATGGTGCCGTTCAGGCTTTGTGCCAACCGCCTGACCTGCCACAACCCGATGCCGCTGCCCTTTTCCTTGGTCGTGGCAAATGGTTCGAAGAGCCGGTCCGGCAGCATCTCCGCGGGGATGCCGGGGCCATCGTCGGTCAGCTGGATTTGAATGCTGTCCGGAGCGAGCGGCGCCACTTCGATCCTTACCGCTGTGACGCCGCTTCCGGCCTCAAAGGCATTGAGCAGCAGATTTTCAAGAATGTGGTGGAGGAATTCCGGGTCGGTTTGGATCGTCAACGGTTGCGGGCAATGGAGCACGATGTGCAGGTGCGGCAATTTCCGGGTGAGTTTCTGGATCGCCTCATCCAGGAAACCGCGAAGCTCCAATGGGCCGAGCACCGCAACGATCTCCCCTTTGAGGGTCTTGAGCCGCGTCTGCACTTTGGTCATCCGCTTGAGGGCATCGTCGATGGAAGCGAGCATGTCCTGTTGAAATTCGGGGTCATGGATGTGCTCAGGGGCGTTCTGGCGCACGAGCCCGAGCATGGTGGCGGCGTTTTTGATGTCATGCAGCACGAAGGCCGCCAGCGTGTCCCAGGCAGAGAGCTCCCTGGCATGGGCCAGCCGCTCGGCCGTGCGCGCGGCCAGCAGGGCCGAAGCTGCCTGGGATCCGAGGGCGGCCAGCAGATCGAAATCGTCCCGGCCATATTTGCCGCTGGTATACTCCGGGCCCAGACCGATCAAGCCCACGCATTGCCCTCCGATGGTCATCGCCGAGACCAATACCCATCCGCCGGCCTGCAAGAAGGCTGTTTTTTGATCCACGATCCGCTGCGCCCGGGGATCCTCTCCGGCCGCCGCCACATTCAGATAGCGGGCACTTTGCAGATAACCGACCAGCGCGTCGTCGGCCGCAAGGGTCAGATCCAGCGTCGGGGTCGGGCCGGCCGGGTCCGCCATGCATCGAAACCCCGTGAGTGTGTCCCCCAGCCAGATCGTGATGGTCCGGGTGTACAGGCTCTCCAGTAAAATCCGGCGCAAGGCATCGACCACATCCTTTTCGCTCAATTTGCCTTGCAGCAGTTCGGAAAAGGCCAGCCATTCATCGCGGTATTCATATTTGTTGACATAGAAATGGGTGCTGACAAAGTATTTGATATGGCCGCGCACAATACTGGAAAAGGCCAGGGTGACGATCAAGAGCAATCCCAGGACGATCAGCAGCCATTGCAGGACGAACGGCAGGGACCAGCCGAACGTCCGGATCAGCAGGGAGATCCCCCCCAGCACGATGAGGTAGATGGAGAAGAGCACCGGCGCGATGGCCGAGTAGACCACCTTGCGCGAGATAAAGATTTTGCGGTTGAGCAGGCGGTGGCGGGCCACGGAATCGACGATCAGCAGCCAGGCGATGCCGAAAAGGATCGCGAGCAGCAGCAGATGCTCGTCGGCCAACCGCAGATAAGCCATGCGGTAGGAGGCGGACCAGGTCAGGCTGCCGATGAGCACGAAAGCTCCGATGATCAGGTGTCTATACTGCCGCCGTTCCCGGGGGCCGAGTTGACGCCAGAACGACTCCAGGCGCCAGGCCAGGATCAAGGCTCCCAGAAGAACGAAGAGGGCCGAGAAGTACAGCTGCCCGAAATAGGGCAGGATCAGCCCGCCGGCGACCGTTTCATGGGCGGGCTCAGCGAACAGCCAGATGGCCCCCACGGCTGCCACAACGGCGGCAACGGCCCACGGCAACCAGCGGTAGCGTTTGAGGACGAAAAGCGGTCCATCCGGCTTGAGCAGCTGTTGCAGCCGGTAGGCCAGCAGAAGCAACAGCAGCGCGAAGAAATTCTCCGAAAGAAAGAGAGTGGGGATCGGTTGGGCCGTCGGTTGGAAGTAAAAATAGGCATACTGGCCGGCCAGCAGCGGCACGAAGGCGATCAGGCGCAGGAGCATGAACGAAAGGCGCCGTTCGGCCGCTATGGGCCGTGCATCCAGGACGCAGGAGAACAGCAGGATCAGATCGAGTGCATAAATCGCGACCGCCATGCTAATTCTTCAGCCGCTCGGCCAGCATGCGCACGTGCATGCGCTCGGCGCGCAGGCAAAAGGCCTCCAGTTTGGCATGAATCAACTGGGGGAACGGCGATCCGTCGCTTTCGATGGCCAGGAACGGCAGATCGTGCAGGTCGGTCAGCACACTGCGCAGGCGCGCGTTGTCCGGTTCGGTAGCCAGTTTGTGCTCCCGCTTCATCGCTTCGTTGAGGATCGATTCGGCCAGCCGGTTGGGCATGCAGCCGAAGGGGCCGATGGCGATCACGCCGCAGGAGTGCGAGGCCACCTCCTGGATGGCGCTGCCCACCGTGAGGATCGCCTCCCCGCCCAGGTGGGGAGAGATATAGGGCCGGGCGGTCTCGATTACCGAGGGGATGTTCAGCGGCGCGGGATGGACCAATCCCGAGGCGCAGAGTATCTTTTTGATGCGCCGTTCATCCTTGCGCATGAACAGATGCTTGATGCGGCTGTTGATTTTTTTGCGCCAGCCCCTGGGCGCTTGCTCGCCCAGGCCCTTTTGAACCATATAGTCGGAGTAAAGCACCCACTCGGCCACCGGCGCGCACACCGTGGCAAAGCCTTTGTCCGCCAACTGTTCGGTCAGATATTGGCGCGAGAGGCCGTCGCGGCGCACGAAGATCTCGCCCATCAGGGAGACGACCGGCACCTGCTCCACGGGCCGCTGGAGGGGCACGGTCGCCAGGGCCGCGGCGCTTTCGGTCAAGGTGCGCTCCAGGTGATCGAACCGGCCGGTGCGCAGCGCTGCCAGGATAACCTGGAAGTGGTCCTGAAAAAGCGCCAGGGCCGCGTCGCGATCCCGGGCGTTGGCCAGCAGCATGGCGCGCATGTCTTCGAGGATGTCGGAGAGCAGAATGCCCCACCAGGCCCTGCGGTGCAACGTGTTGGGCAGGCCGTCGTACCCGTCGTCCGATGAGAGCGAGAACATGGCCACGTCCGGGATCTGGAGCTTGCGCACCAGATCTTCCATGAAGATGTAGTACTGCCCGAAACGGCATGGCCCGGAACCGGTCGGCATGAAGTAGAGCACCACTTCGTCCGGCCGCTTGTGGTTGCGCACATAGTTGAGTAAGGTGCCGGTGGTCAGAATCAGCGGCAAGCACTCCTTGCACGAGGTGTTGCCCCGGCCGAGCTTGAGGATGGCCTCGTTGCTGGGCGCATGGGCATGCACATGGAAACCGTGGCTTTTGAAGGTGGCGGCCATGACGTGCACCGCCAGCTCGCCCATGGCCGGAAAGAGCAGCGTCACCCGGGGATCGTTGTAGGGCAGGGTGCGGCCGTTCGAATCGATGACCGAAAAGATGCCGTTGCGGACCACGGTGCGGGCCGGTCGATAGCCGCCGGCGGTGGCAACGGCGCGGGGTGTGCTTTTTTCTTCCAGCTGGCGGTAGGACTTGACGATGTCCAGGAACGCCTCGATGCGCGTCTCCAGGCCGGCATCGGCCGTATGGCTGTCCAACTCCAGGGTCAGCGAGGGTTTGCGGCCCATCAGGTCGCGGAAATAGCCGATGAGGAATGAATCCGGTCCGCAGGAGAAGTTGGTGATATAGGTGGCGAACAGTTGGGGGTGGGGCTTGACCTTGCCGGCGGCCGTCATGATGCGCTGGCCCATGCCCCAGTACATATGGCGCCGGGTGGGCAGGTCGGCCAGATCGAGAAAATCCATGGGCAGCACCATTATGCCCCGGGAGGCGAATTTGGTGGGAATGCCCTTGTGGGCCTCCTCCACGAACCCGTTGTAGGGCCTGGCGAACAGCACCACGGCGACCTTGTCGGGCGTCTGGGCCAACTCCGCTAGGGCCTGCCGGCCGGTGGCGCGCATCTCTTCCAGGCAGGCGTTCATGACCGCCGCGGCCTTGGCAAAGGCCTTTTCGGCGCTGGCCCGGGAGATGCCCAAAGCCACCGCGGTCGCCACCAGCGGCGTGCGCGCTCCGGCCAAGCCGTCGGCCAGGTCGATCAAAGGATTGAATACGCGGGTGCCGCGCTGCTTGAGCTGGTCAATCCGGGACCGGAAGGTGGATTGCAGGTAGAAAGTCTCGCCCTGCACCAACGGGCACACCTGGGAGTTGCGATCGCCGTTGATGGCCGGCACCGATTTGAAGTGGGGCAGGAAAAGTACTTCGGGCGCATCTTCTCTGGAAATCAGGTCGTGGAAAAATCCGTGGGCCAGTTCGGCCGGATAGCAAAAGGGCGCGTTGCGCTGATCGATGCCGTCCGGGTCCGGATTTTCCGGCAATACGGGCGCGTAGCCCAGGGCGCTGAAGAAGTGCGCGTAGAGCGGGAAGTAGGTGTGCACCAGAAAGCTGCGGTTCAGGCCCACGCGGCCGCGATAGCTGGGCGCAGCCGGATCGAGCGGCGCCGGCGCGTATTTGCCGAAGATCATTTGCTGGCGCAAGCGCACCAGGTCGAGCTTGGCCACGTCGAAGCGCTGTTTGCGCCGCAGGTTGTCGTAGCGGTTGCACGCCCCGCCGAAGGGATAGACCTCGCCCTCGATGGTGATGCGGGCGATCTGGCAGCGCCGGTCGCACTTTTCCGCACCGCCCTTGCACACGAACGGCTGGCCGTACTGGGCCTCGCGTTCGGCCAGCACCGCCAGATCGAAGCGGCCGGGCGCCATGAGCCCGTTGCCCATGCGCTTGCCGACCTCCAGGGCCGCACCGAAAGCACCCATCAAGCCCGGCTCGGGCGGCACCACGATGGGTTTGCCGGTCAGCGCCGCCATGGCCAGGGGCACGGCGCGGTTGTAGCACACCCCGCCCTGCATGAAGATCTTCTTGCCCATGGGCCGATTGCCCTTGACCCGGTTGTTGTAGTTCATGCAGATGGAGTAGACCAAACCGGCCAGGATATCTTCGTGGGCCGCGCCGTCGTGGATGGCGTTCTTGATGTCCGAGGAGATGAAGGCCGCGCACTGGTCGTTGAAATTGGGCGGCTTGGCGGCGGGCAGGGCCACCTCGGCGATGCGTTCCATGGCAACGCCCAATGTCTCCAGGGCCGACTCCTCCAGAAACGAGCCGGTGCCGGCCGAACAGGCCTCGTTCATGGCGTAATCGGACGGCACGCCGTTGGTGATGTAGGTGTACTTGGCATCCTGACCGCCGATTTCGAAGATCGTATCCACCTCGCGGTCGAAGTAGACCGAGGCCGTGGCATGGGCGATGATCTCGTTGATCACCCCGTCGGTCAAAGCGTGCAGGCCGGCGATCTGACGGCCCGAACCGCACACGCCCAGGCCGGTGATCGTGACCTGGCTCGGGTCCACGTGCTCCTGGATCTGCTCCAGGATGGCGCGGTAGCACTGACGCGAGGCGCCCACCGGATCGCCGTTGGTGCGCAGGTAGACCGAGGCCAGCAGGGACTGGTCCTTTTCCCGGAGCAGCACCGCCTTGGTGGTGGTCGAGCCCACGTCCAACCCCAGCAGGCAGACGTCCCCGGCCCGCACCGTGTCCCGGGAGAGGGTCTTGAACGTCACGCGCTCTTCGAATTGGGCCAGCGGCGGCAACAGATCGAAGCGGCTTTTCTGTTCGACGAAGAGCGCTTCCAGGCCGGGAAACGGCCGCGGATTGTTTTCCAAGGCCCACAGGGCCGCGCCCAGAGCCTCGAAATAGGGCGCTTCGGCCGGGATGATCAGCCCTGGAATCGCCTTGCGCAGATAGCGCACCATCATCTGGTTGTGGGCCGTGCCGCCTACCAGCATCAGGTTGCGGCGCTCGACCTTCTTGAGCAGCTCCAGAATCTTGTTGGCCATCATCTGGCCCAGGCCGGCCGTGACCCGGGCCTTGGGGATGCCTTTGTTGGTGGCGTGGGTGCAGTCCGATTTGCAGAAGACCGAACAGCGGCCCGAGACGCCGTAGGGTTCGGTCTCCGCGGCCCATTGGCCGGCGGTCTCCAGGTTGACATCCATGCGCCGCAGCTGTTGCAGAAAGAATTCGCCCGTGCCCGCGGCGCACTTGTTGCCCGTCAGCACATTGGCGATGCGTCCGGCCGGATCGAGCTTGTAAATCATGAAGGTCTCGCCGCCGGCCGCGATCACCGCCGGGCAGCCGCCGCCCGCCGGTTTCAGATGATCGTAGGCATACTCCACCGCCTCGGGCTCGGGTATCGAGGAGAGACCGAGAAAGTCGCGGAATTTGCGCCCGGTGGCCGCCACCCGGTCGATGGTCGACCAGTCCAGGGCCTGCAGGGCCCTGAGCAGCGTGCGTTTGGGGTCGCCGTCATGGGTATGGACGGCATGGTGAACGACCACCGGTCATGCATCGTCATCGGGACCGGCGCCGGAGGTCGGGGTGCAGCGTATTTGAACCAGGGACACCGTTGAGGCGCCCAAACACAAGCCCAGGGCAGTGACCGGTTTATTCATGGCAAACCTCCGGCCGAGATCGGCGGGGATAGTGGCAGCCGTCCGCGACCCTCAACAGTGCGTCGCGAAATTCCGTTTACAGACACAATGTGTTTCCTAATGGGAGCGGCACGGAACAACGGCTTGCTATTGGGTTACCTTTCAAAAGAAACAGTCGCGCCAAACATTGATGGCCTTATAAAGAGTCGCAACGGGTCCGTTGGTGTCATCCCCGCGCAGGCGGGGATCCAGTTATTTCAATCAGTTCTGGACTCCCGCCTTCGCGGGAGTGACGGTTCGCGGACTTTTTATATGAGACCATCAAACATTGCGGGTCCGAAAAACCGCTCATCCTCCTCCCAAGATTCCGGTTTTTCGGTGAAATATCCCCTATTTTGCACTATCCACAGTTTAGGTCAAGCCCTTTGCACAAATCGATGCCCGACGGCGCCGGACTAATTTTGATGAACATGTAAAAAGTCGCTGGGTGTCTGTTTGTGTCATCCCCGCGAAGGCGGGGATCAAGTTTGACAACATCGTAAAAAGTCCCCGAGGCGTCACTCCCGCGTAGGCGGGAGTCCAGAAACACTTGAAAAGACTGGATTCCCGCCTGCGCGGGAATGACGTTAACGGGCACCGAGACACTTTTTACG
>JBAQGR010000516.1:0-2833 GCA_049287895.1 Desulfatitalea sp. | reverse complement strand
GAAAGAAATACAATTGGCTAACGCAAAAACTTAACCGGAAATTACTGGGTTTTTCTTGCTTTTCGTAATCGTACGATTACAGCTGTGTCATATATCCCATCAAACTCACTCCCGTATTCGATGCCTGGATGGCCGGAATAAAGGACAAGGTCACCCGCATCCGCTTGGCGAGAAGGCTCGATAAAGCCCAGCGCGGCAACCATCGAGGAATAAGCCATGAACACCAAGAAACTCCATTTCTCGGCCATGCCGGATTTCGACATGGCAAGCCATTTAACCAACGAAAAAGACATCGCCGCCTACCTGACCATGGTGATCGAGGATGGCGACGCCGCAGAGCTGGCCCATGCCTTGGGGGTGGCCGCCCGCGCCCGCGGCATGAGCGAGGTCGCCAAGGCTGCGGGGATCACTAGAGAGGCGCTCTATAAAGCGCTCCGTCCCAACGCCAGCCCCCGGTTCGACACCATCAGCAAGGTGTGCAAGGCTCTTGGCGTTCGTCTTGAGGCTAAACCGGCGCATGGGTAGTTTATTGGGACTCTATAGTTTTTCACAATCTGTAAGATTCTCTCCATTACCCCAACCAGGCAATTCACGCGGACAAGCCGGTGATCACCGCGATCGTCTTTTGCCCTCGCAATGCTTCCAGACCTACCTTCGCTTTGAACTTGGCAGTGTGGACCTTCCTCTTTGATGATCGAGTCCATAAATCGTCCTAATTTGACCAAGCAATTCCTCAAGCGTCGTGTTTTTAAGACCGAACGACTTCAGTTGAATGGAGGGCTCGCCGGTCATGGCATTAATAAAACGCTGTAGATCGCCGCGGACCATGTCCGGCATTTCCAAAGCGCTGTCAGGAGAAAGGAGTTGATATAATCTGAACACATCATTTCTATGTTTACGGATATCGCGTTCATCGATCGTTTCGCCTTGGTTGCGCCTTTGGGTCATATCCAGCCAGGCCCTTGCTTTAAGGGGAATCAGGTGTGCCGGTCCCACGACCGGCAGACCATCAATCTCCTGCTTGCCGTCAAGAATGAAGCGGTAGTAATCATCATCAAGTAAAATGGCCGACAGACTGGAGGCCGCTTCACCCATGGGGATCGGCGTCAGATGGCTATCGTTCTGCAATTGCAGAGCATCCGGTGTCCTGGAAAACAGCTCCAGCATAATCGGAAACGTGTCATCTTCAGGATCATAGAACCGGTAAAAAAGCATTCGGCCGGTAGATTTTTGCTGGTTCTTATATTGTCCCTGGCGAATAAAATCCCAGAAAGCATTCACGAAATCAGCGCCCAGCGCCTCAACGCATAACACAATATCCAAATCCTTGGTCGCTCGAAAGTCTAGTCCGACCTGATCCATGGATAAAAAACAGGCCGTACCGCCTATCAAAGTATAGCGATCATTGAAGGCCTTAAAATGCGCTTTGAAACGCGCCAACCCCCTTACCATGCAATGGCCTCCATCATTTCCTCCAAAGCCGCTTCCACCCGTTCATCCTCGCTCTTGCGAAGACTCAGATAGAGGGAAAACCGGTCCACCACCTTGCCTTTGGAAAATAGATCCGGTGGGTAGCTCCAGATCTCAATTTCGCATATCTCCGGCTCCTTCGGGCCATCAATTTCAGTGAATCCACGCCTCTGCTTCAGCGATTTAAAGTCCGCTGCCCCCATTGCATAGACCGGATTGGCCGGCGGCGCCAACAACGTATAGTGCGCCAAGGCGGTCAGGCCGGCGGTCAGGCCCGGCCAAGCTTGCTGGGGGGGCTTGATGTAGGTGCGCTTCCTAACAGGGCTGCGCATAAACGCTTTGGCATTTTCCCACAATTCCCGCTTGGTCCATTTAAAGCGCAACATCCTCTCGCGGCCCTGCAGGAACACTTCGGCCAAGCCCACCGATTCCAACTCATTGAACGCCCGGGTCAGCGTCATCGCCGTGTACCCCAAGCCAGCCGCCACGCTCGAAGGGGTAAACGTTTTCTCGTTCTCGTTGAAAAGCCCATGCAGCACTAAAGTTTGCGTCGCAGGGCTAAGCACAGAACCGCTTGAGCGACTTTTTCTGAAGTGCTCCCGCAGATCGAAGCCCAACATGGGCAAATACATTTGATTGCCAGGCACCACAAAGGGCACCTTATGCTCAATCAATCGTTTGCGGTTGTAAGCCGAAACTAAGGGATGCAGGTAGATCACCTCCGCATCACAATGTTTACGGACCTGCTCCAGGTGTTTGCGGACGATTGCCGGGGTTTGCTCTTGCTGTTCGCGGGCCGCCATCAACAGGCAGTGGACATCCGACAGGGGAAAGGTGTAAAAACGATAGAGATCACGAAGGAAAAAGGGCAGGCTATCGGCAGGCTCCCACGGCACTGGCTTTACAGCCACATCCAGCGCTTCTTTCAAATAGCGCTCAAAATCATCGATCAGATTTTCCATTGTTTTAAGCCTTACTAACATAGTTTTTGCACATTAACATATACAATGTTATTGTGCAAAATAAATGTTAACATTTTACATATTTAATTGAGTATTCTTGAAGTCCCGGCTTCGGCACCACCAAATCAAAGGCTGCAACCCGATAAGGGAAGCAGCCTTTTTAATTTTCAAGCGAAGTATTCTTACCCAAACAGCCGAACTGCCAATTTTGGTCAGCCGCGCTGACGAATATCGGCGCTTTTCGCGCCGAGGGGCAGGCTGATGCAGCGCAAAGCCCACATCTACGGGGAGAGCGACCCATTGAAGCCTGCGGCACGGCTCTTGCTTTTGTACTCGTCAGCCAAACTTTTTTCATACACCTTCATCCTCTCCCTGGGGCAAGATCCATTGTGGATCTTGCC
>JBAQGR010000515.1:0-1587 GCA_049287895.1 Desulfatitalea sp. | reverse complement strand
GCGCACCAATTGCACAAATAGCCGATGATGATTGGATCGAAGGGGGTTTGCATGTGGGCCTCCACATTTCCTGGTTTCTACGAACCCGTGAATCTGCTTGGCGTTATCCTGTCGCCAGCACCGCATCGGTTTCGGCCATAAGCTGGTCGAAGGTGAACCCGTGCACCAGAATCCCCTGTTTGGGGCAGGTGGCCTGGCACACACCACATCCCTTGCACAGCGCAGCCTCCACCCTGATGCGTTTGACCTGGCGTCCTTTGTCCGCGTAGGTCTCCAGGGAAAGGGCCTGGTACGGACAGACATCCAGGCAAAGCGCGCAGCCGTCGCATTGGGCCGTCACATAGGATTGGACGGCATCCAGTTGCATCCGTTCCCTGGAAAGGATCACCCCGGCCCGCGTCACTGCTGCCTTGGCCTGGGTGATCGCCTCGTCCATGGGTTTGGGGTAGTGGCACAACCCGGCCGTAAACAGCCCCTCTACGGACATGTCCACGGGACGCAGCTTCGGGTGCGCTTCGTTCATGAATCCATCCGCATTGACTGCGCACTTGAACAACTCCACCAAACGGTTGTGATCGTTGGGCACGATGGCCGTGGCCAACACCACATAGTCGGCCAGAAGGGCAATCGGTTGACGGATAACCGGATCGTAGACCGTCACCTTGAGCGCTGAGTCCTCCCTGGCGACTCTGGGCTTTTTCTCCCGGGTGTAGCGCACGAAGACAACCCCTGCGTCACGCGCCTTGCGATAGAGATCTTCCCACTGGCCGTAAGTGCGTATATCCCGGTGGAGAATGAATACTTCCATGGTGGGATTGAGCTCTTTGAGCGCAATGGCGGAAGTGATCGAATGGGTACAGCACACCCGGCTGCAGTAGGGTCGCTCCGGCTCTCGCGATCCCACGCACTGGATGAAAACCGCCTGTTTGGCCTTGCGCACCTCGGAGGCATGCTGCATCAACTGTTGATCGAACTGCAGCTGGGTCATGACGCGCGCGTCTTCTCCAAACAGGTAGCCGATAGGGTAGTACTCGGCACCGCCGGTGGCGATGATCGCCGCCCCGTAGCATATTTCCTGAGTGCCCTCCATGGCGTCGATGACACTGACGAATTTGCCCACCGATCCGCTGCATGTTTTGATCGTGGCCTTTTTGAGCACTTTGATATGCGGATGATGTTCTACCCGTTGGATCAGCGCTTCCAACATGGGTCGCACCGGCGCTCCCTGCCAGTTTTGGCGCAGGGACCAGGCGTTGCCCCCCAATTTGTCCTTTGCTTCCACCAAGACGCTCTCAAAGCCCTGCTCGGCTAAGTCGAGGGCCGCGGTCATGCCGGCCAGGCCGCCGCCGATGACCAGGGCGCGCTGAACCACCGTGACTTGCGGTCGCAGCAGGGGGGAGTTCAAGACCGCTTTGGCTACCGCCATGCGCACTTGATCCTTGGCCTTTAGGGTCGCCTTTTGAGGTTCGTTCTGATGAACCCAGGCATTTTGGTTGCGAATATTAGCCATCTCCAAAAGATATGGGTTCAGGCCGGCTTCGCGCATTGTGTCTTGAAACAGGGTCTCGTGGGTGCGCGGTGTGCATG
>JBAQGR010000514.1:0-5264 GCA_049287895.1 Desulfatitalea sp. | reverse complement strand
GCAGGGAATATCGCCACCGGATGGAACCTTCAAAGAAACTGCAAGATTTAGAACCGTCAGCAGTCCTCTGCTGGGCCAAAGAAAGCCGCGACCGTTCGCGGGTTGTGAAGGTCTTGAGTGATTTGGCTACAATCAAAACAGAGTTGCCCATGATGCGGCGAAAAAGGATTAGGAGAGGCGCGCATGCTGAACGAGTTCAGCTATAAAGGAAAAACATACTGTATCAAGACGCCCATGGATTCGGACTATTCCGAGGATGAAGCGATCAAATTCAATCGATTGCAAGATGTCCAATCGTTCTTCAAGGCAGCCGTGAACGATTCCGGCGCCTGGAGCGTCATCATGAGCATCGCCAAGTGGAACTATCCATTCTCCTGCCGGCCGCCCAAAAGATGCCCTGAACCGACCGATCAGGAGTTTTTCGACACGTTCTGCCAGCAAATAAACACCGGTGAGCTCACTTTGATTGAGAAGAAGCCAGTTGCAGATTGGAAAATAAAGGATATGCAATTGCCGCAATGTTGTATTGAAACCATCCAAAAAATAAATGGAATCATAATGCGCGGCGACGTGCTGGCTGCGGTGATGGCTATATTGCCTTTTTTCCAGGCCTTCTTCTATCCTCCGGGGTATAGTGAATGGGCAAGCCTATGTTCCACAGTAATATCCATAACCACAGAAGATTGGAAGGCGTTTGGCGAAGATGTCATGCGAGTGCCTGAAATGACCCGTGCATCTGCATATAAAGTCGCCCGAGATCACGCTATTGAGCACGAATGGAAAAACGATTATAAACTCAAAATATTCTGGCAAGGAGTTGTGCATGCGTTCGAATAGACATAAATCGATTGTCGTCTTATTGGTTGTTTCGATATGGGCACTCTTATGCATCGACGTGTCAGCGGGAAAAAGCAAAGGTGCTAATGCACAAGAGGCTTATAAGGATCTTTTGAAATCATTAACAGCCCAAAACGATTCAACTATCACACCCTTTTTGATCCAATGGGCGGATTACCTTAAATCCGCATCCACCTATTCAATTGATGATCACACAGAAGCCTTTAATGTACTCCAGCAGGAGTATCTTCAGTTAATGTCCCAAATGGAGCAGTGTTTTGATAATAGTAAAAAGTTATACAAAAACTACGACCCGGCATGGATGGAGCAATTTATAGCTCATTTTGGAGTACCCTATTTAAAAGACAAGGAAGAAAGTGTTCTTCTCAATCTTCGAATGATAATTGCCGGCTCTAGTGAAAATTGCTGCGGTCAGATCATGGAAAAACTCTTTTATAGCGAGACGGTTCTATATAGCGCCTACCGATACTATCTGAACCTGTTTTTAGACTTCTATAACAAGCAACCACCAGCAGCTCAAAATGCTTTAAAAACGCGCAAGGAAGCAGCGGAAAATTTTTTAAAACTGATAGACTTTGCGTCAATAACGAAAGTGCTCTTAGGCGGCGGCGAGCCGCAGCATAAATTATCTGAAATACGGGCAAGCAATTATGATAAGGCCATTCATGATTACTTTATTAACAATCCTCCCGCGTGCGATATAGATGCCTTCAAGGCAATAGAAGATTTTAGGAAATCGATAAGAGGTAAATGAAAGAAGTTCATCCATTGAACGAGTATGCTGTATTCGGGGCAATAGCCCGTACGCGCATCCCTATCTGGAGGCCCAAGTCGAGAGCCATCCGAGGGCGTGATGCGCCCTCGTTCATTTCGCCTTTGCGGTTAAGGCCGAGGTGCCATTTTTCAATAGCCCGCTAATGTTTGAAGCTGCGCTGGCCGGTGTAGACCATGGTGGCGCCCGCCTCGTTGCATGCTTCGATGGACTGGTAGTCGTTGTTCGACCCGCCCGGTTGAATCACGGCGCGGACCCCTTCGCGCAAGCCCACGTCCACTCCATCACGGAAGGGGAAGAAGGCATCGCTGACCATGGCCGCGCCGATGAGCCCGCCTTTTTCTTTGGTCACGCGGGCATCGATGGCCGCTATTTTATCTTCATCCGTCATGTCGTTGTAAGGAATTGCGTACTCCTGGAAGCAATAGCGGTCGGCCAGTTTGCGGTAGGCCTTGTCGCGGGCGATCTGAGCCACGCCCACGCGGTCCTGCTCGCCGGTGCCGATGCCGACCGTGCATTCATCTTTCACATACAGGACGGAGTTGGAGGTGACGCCCGCTTCCACCAGCCAGCCAAAAAGCAGATCGCGATACTCCGCGTCGCTGGGCCGGCGTTGGATCGCGTAGGTTTTACCTTTATACGTGCATTCGGCCGGGCGCAGATCCGCCTTGGTGCGCGTGACCGGCACGAAGGACCACTGGGTGATGACCCCGCCGTCGATGAGGCTCTTGAATTCAACGCACGGCTGGCCCACGAAGGTGTGCAGCCGGGCCATGTTGCCGATGCGGATGACGCGCAAATCGGACTTGCGTCGGAAAATCTCCATGACGCCGGCTTCGAAATCGGGCGCCACCACCACTTCGGCATACTGCCCGGCAATGGCCTCGGCCGTGGCCAGATCCACCGATCGGTTCAGAGCGATGCACCCGCCGAAGGCCGCCACCCGGTCGGCCAGGTTGGCCTTGAGGTAGGCCTGCTCCAGGCTGTCGGCCCGCGCCACGCCGCACGGGTTGTTGTGCTTGACGATGATCGCCGTGGGCCGATCGGAGAAGTAGCGCAGGATGTTCAGGGCGTTGTCCGCGTCGGTCAGATTGGTTTTGCCGGGATGCTTGCCCGATTGGAGCAGTTCGACATCCGAAACCAGATAGCGGCCGGGCTGGACAGTCTCGGTCGCACCCAGCACCAGGTTGCCGTTGACCAGCTTGTAGAGCGCCGCCTCCTGGCCGGGATTCTCTCCGTAACGCAACCCCTTGCGCACCTGATCGATGGTCCACAGCACCTTCTCGTAGAAGAGCGTCTGGCGCTGGTCACCTTCGACAAAACAGATCTCCATGTGCGACGGGAAGTGCTCATCCAGGATGGTGCGATACATCTTCTTCAAGTCTTCGGCCATGGCGAACTCCTTTTCTCCGGTTCGAAAGATAGAAGGGATTACTGCTCGTGATAGCACCCTTTGACCGTTTGAATCGATTGGCCGGCCAAATAGCGGGCAATGGTGCGGTCATATTCGGCGGTATGCGCAAACGCTTTGCAGGCCAGCTCGTAACGCAGATTCAAAGAGGTACACCCCTGCCGAATCGCCAGTTCGTTGAGGATGCGTTCGTAGTCATGGGGATCGACCGTGCTGGCCACCCGGATGAAGTTTTTGGCTGCTGCCCGGATCATGCAGGGCCCGCCGATATCGATGTTGCCGCGCGCCTGCTCCACGGTCACGCCGGCCTGGGCGATAGTGGCCTGAAACGGATAGAGGTTGACCACCACCATGTCGATGGGCACGCCGGCCGTGCGCGCCAGATCGGCCTGGTGGGCGGCGTTGTACGTCTCGGTCAGCAGTCCCAGGTAGATTTTGAAATCCAGGGTTTTGACCAGGCCTCCCTGGGTTTCCGGCTGCCCTGTATAGTCAGACACCTGGGTCAGACACTGTCCGGCCGCGGAACCCAACAGCTCCTTCAAACGCGCAAAGGTTCCGCCCGTTGAAAAAAAACGGATCTCCGGGTCAATCTTGTGCATCTCCGGCACGAGCAGCTCCAGGCCGGTCTTGTCGGACACGCTGATCAATACATGGCGGACTTTGACCAGATCGTCGATCTTATCAACAACATTGATGCTCATAGAAACCCCCGTTTAAATGTAGGCTGAAGACTGAAGGCCAAAGGCTGAAGGAATTCAAACCCTGATCGGCAGCATGCCATTACTTAACAACATCGTAAATAGTCCCCGAGCCGTCACTCCCGCGAAGGCGGGAGTCCAGAAACACTTGGAAGGACTGGATCCCCGCCTGCGCGGGGATGACGTTAACAGGCACCGAGACACTTTTTACGAGTCCATCATTACTTAATACTTGATAAATTCGTAAACGGTCTCGGGAGGCCCGTTAGTGTCATCCCCGCGCAGGCGGGGATCCAGCCGTTTCAATGGGTTCTGGACTCCCGTCTGCGCAGGAGTGACGGCTCGGCGACTTTTTACGAAGTCGTCACTACTTAAAACCTGAAGCTTAAAACCGGTTGCAAACGCTTCCAAGCCTGCGCTCTTCCCAAATCGCTCACCCCCATGTCTTCTATCATTTTTGACCCGCATATTCTTCCAAAAACCGTTCAAAGAAAGAGGTCATGAAGCGGTGGCGCTCCTCGGCCAGGCGCCGGCCTTCGCCGGTAAGAATGCGATCCTTAATTTTGGACAACTTGACCACGAATTCGCGATACCCGGTGTCGTCGCGGGAGTAGGAACGGGCCAGCTCGGGCGGCAGGTTGGGATTGTGCAGACAGGCGCCCAGCTCTCCGGCGAACAGATAGGCCCGGGCCACGCCCACGGCGCCGATGGCGTCCAGCTTGTCGGCATCGAAGAGCACGCGCGCCTCCACGGTGACCGGCGCGTAGTCGTCCCGGAAGCGGTGGGCGCGCACGCAGTGCACGATATTCTCCTTGGCCGCCGCTGCGATGGGTAGCGCCTCCACGATGGCCCGCGCCTTGGCCGCACCCTGGGCCGCATGGCACAGCGAGCCGTTGACCGCATCCTGATCGGCCCGGCCGATATCGTGCAGATAGGCCGCGGCCTCCAGCACGTGCATGTCGGCGCCTTCCTTGGGGCCGATGTTCCGGCACAATGCATGGACCCGCAAGGTGTGCTCCCAGTCGTGGCTGCCCCGGGCATTTTCAAAAAAACCCTGGGCAATGCGCCGGACGTCATCGAGCCATTCGGCGGCATCCTCACCAGGCGCACGGACAGCCGCTGACGTGCAGGTAAGGGTCCATTTGATGTGGGGTGTGGGCATCGCTTTTTTAACCTTTGTCCGTCCTGATCGCTAAGTGCCTTTTGGAATAGAGCAGGCCGGGGTTGAAAGTCAATTTTAAAACGCTATCGAGGCCTATTTGGCGCCAAAGTCCCTGAAGCAAGGGCTGCCGAGAGATCCTTCCTCCATATTTGATCACACCACTTTTCACCACTTCCTAAAAAATTAGTTAACTAAAAAAAATTACTATAAAAACATTAATAGGGCTGTTAATTAAGTCTTGACACAGCCGCCAATATGTAATTTATGTGGAGGAAAGTGGATAATTATGGTGATTCGTGTTTAGAGGAAGCTCTCCACATACCCTTGATGAGAAAGGACGCTTGGTCATCCCGAGTCGCTTTC
>JBAQGR010000513.1:0-3631 GCA_049287895.1 Desulfatitalea sp. | reverse complement strand
CGGCCTCCTTATGGTCGTGCTCTTCGGAGCCTTGGATGAGCAGCTTGACGGCGATCCATATAATAACGGCGCCGCCTACTAGTTTGATGAAAGAGAGGGTCAGCAGTTTGGCCACGAAAAAGGTGCATACCACGCGAACCAGCACGGCGCCTGCGGCCCCCAACGCGATGCCCCAGGTGCGCTGACGTCCGTGAAGATTTTTGACCGCCATGGCAATGACCACGGCATTGTCGCCCGCCAGAATGAGGTCGATCAGAACGATGCTCAGCAGGGCCGAAACAAATTGCCAGTTCAGATGAATTTGGCCGAGAAATCCTAAGTCAATCATTTGTCTCCTCGCTCTTCGTAATTGTTTGTTTGTGCTTGCGTCATACTGCGCGCCATAATTACCAGCTCTCATGACGGATTGGCAATACGAAATGGAAATTGCGTTCCCCAGGCGCCGGCAATAAGAGCGAGCTCCCATGCTGCCGGCACCGGATCTCAACGCGGCTTTGTCAATGAAGGCTCCTTAGCCGTCTTTGTTTTGCTTCCCTGGACAGCCGGCGGCGTGGGCGAGTACAATCCCAGGTGTTGCAAGGCGTCGTCGAGCCGCAGGTGGCCGATCAGTCCGCGGCAGCCGACCACGGCGATCTGCGTGAGGTCGTTTTTAAGCATCAATTCGATGGCACGCATAATCGGATCGGTGATATCGACGCAAGGCGCCGGCGGCACTCCCTCTATGGGCGGCCGTACAATCTCACCGACCTTTTTGGTTTGCGTCAGTTTCATGGCTCCCCTTTAGGCCATCCCGCCGAATCGTTGCACCCATCCGCTGACATGGGCTTACTCTGCAACGAAAATGCCAGCATAACGCACTCTTTCTTCTGCCCATCCTGGCCAGGGGCGCGTTGCGCCCGCCGGTCAAGTAAAACCGTGCGGCACTAATAGTCCGGCCCCATCCACGGTCGCACCGGAAGAGAATGCCGGGTTGTAACTTGCCGCTGGCGCCCCGGCCGACGTGTCTTCCGCCAGATGTCATTCACATCCGCGAGTGTCCACCACCGGATGTCGCATGGGATGCGGCGGCGAGTCGGCGTTCGGGCGCGATTCTTAAAACACATGCGATTCCATTGGGTTGCGAGTGCCGCTGGACCGCGCGAGCGGTTGGCATGTCTTTTGTTATTTACCTTGCAGGCCATCCACGCGTCGGGGGAGGGCCGCGGACGAACCGACAAAGAAGAAAAGGCACTTAAACATAGACCGTTGTTCACACCAAAGGAGGTTCTGCATGTCAAACGCGAAAGTTGAAGAGAAAAAACTCGGCTGGGAAGTGGCCAAGGAACTAGATCAAAAATCCATCATGGACCGCCTGGTGCCCAATTGGAAGCATGTCAAGGCGGCCGTGGTGGGCGTCATCGTCTTCTTCCTTCTCTTTCTGGTCGGCACCTGGCTGGCCGGCAACCCCTTTGAATCCACCGTGCGCATGCCGTCCAAGTATGTGGTCGATCACGGACTTATGGGCAGCGAGTGGTCCATCGTCTGGAGTGTTGTGCTCCTGGCGGCTTTTTTCGAATTCATGGACGCCTCGGCCGGCATGGGCTTCGGCACGGCCCTGACCCCACTGCTGCTCATGGTCGGTTTCGATCCCAAGCAGATCGTACCGGTGGTCATGATCCAGCAGGGCGCCGCGGGCCTGGTGGGTGCGTTCCTGCATCGGGAGTTCGAGAATGTGGAGTGGAAATTCAAACCCATGAGCGAAACCATCAAGCTGGCTGTTATCATCGTCATCAGCGGCGTGATCTTCAATGTTCTGGCCATCGTGGGGGTCTACAAGATCTTCGAAGTCGATAAGATCTGGATCAAACTTTACGTGGCCCTATTACTGCTCATGATGGGTGTCACCTCTTTATTCCAATCTAAAAAGGCGCGGCCCTATAAGCCCAACAAGATGGTCTTCTGGGCCTCCCTGGCCGGATTCAACAAGGGGGTGGGCGGCGGCGGATACGGCCCGGTGGTGACCATCGGTGGCTTGATGGCCGGCGTGCCGGTGAAGAGCATGATGGCCGTGACCGCTATCAGCGAAGGCTCGGTGAGCACCTGCTCGGTGATCGTCTGGTTGCTGATGCTGGGCAGCGGCGTGACCATCGACTACATCCTGTTGCCAAGCTTCATGCTGGCCACCATGTTCTCGGCCGTGGCGGCGCCTTACATGACCCGGGTGTTTCCCGAAAAGATCTGGAAAGTGGTGGTCCCGGCCTATTGTCTCTGCCTGACGGCCTATGCTTTCTGGAAGCTGGTACCGGATATCCTCAAACGGCTGGCCGGCTAACGAAACCGCCGGGCCCCACTCAGCGGGGCCCGGCCTCCAACCGGTTTGGCCGGAAATGAAAGCAAAATGAATTTTAAGTTAAAACTTCCTATAAGAGGTATATCATGAACGCACCCGCCAGCAACCCATCCGATAGCTATAACCGCCCTGGTTTTATCCAGAACCGCATGCAGAACTTCGGTCTGTCCATGATCGTCATGGGAGCCAGCTTTTTTTTATATTACTTGGGACTTTTCGGCACGGTGGACGGCCCCCTCAGACCGGATCGCATCGGAGACCGGCTGGCCGCGATCGGATTTTCCAACAGACACCTGCTGATACTTCTGGTTGCCTTGATGGGGATTGCCATCGTTTGGAATTGGCTTTACAATGCCATCTGTCGTCTGCTCGGTAAACGCCTGGCCTGTGCCTGCCGGATGGATGGAGCGGATGGTTTTTGCGTTGCGCCGGTCCGGCGGGTGCGCCGCGGGCACTATGAGTGCGCCGCCGGGCATACGCGGCCGGATGCCCGTTTTCACGCGCTCAAGAAGGGGACGGTGGCTCACTTTTTATGGATGATGTTTCTGATCTTCAGTGCCATCGTGGTCTACTTGACCTGAACTCGAGCTTCGCTTCGCTGGAAGTTGGAACTTCAGGTACGCCATAACTCCCCGCAAAGGAGAGCTGCCCCGTGCAAGCCGTGCATGTCCTTTTGGTCGATGACGAAGAACGCTTCGCGCGCAACCTCGCCAAGATTCTGGACAAGCGCGGTTATAGGGTCACCACGGCCTTCGACGGCCCACAGGCTCTGGATCTGTTGGGAAAGAACCCGGATATTGCGGTAGTGCTTTTGGACGTGCGGATGCCCGGCATGGACGGCATCGAAACCCTGCGGCGCATCAAGCAGATCGATGGTGACATGGAAGTCATCATGCTCACCGGCCACGCCAGCCTGGAGGACGGCATAGAGGCCGTGCGCGCGGGCGCCTTCGATTACCTGCAAAAGCCGTATGAGGTCGAAGATCTGCTCGTCAAAATCAGCTCCGCCCGCGATGTCGGGCGGATCAAGCGTCATCCGCTGCTGTGGCCCCGCACCCAGGCCGGCGAAATCATTTTATCCGGCTTCATCCCCCTGCTGCCGGAGGACCCTCTGGCCAAGGCGCTGGCGATCTTTGACCGTTACCGCAACGGCGAGGGCGCGCAAATGCTCTTCGTGGTCGATGAGCGCCAACAGATTCAGGGGGTGATCACCAAGCGCGACATTCTGGATGCCGTGGCCCAGGCCCATGGGCCCGCGGACACCACGTGGGAGTGGGTAAGGCAGCATCCGGCCGTGTTGCC
>JBAQGR010000512.1:0-2078 GCA_049287895.1 Desulfatitalea sp. | reverse complement strand
TTTCATGGCAGTAAATGGCAAGCAGCAAATAGGTAATGAGGCCTGCCAGTAATTGCGCGGGGCATGATGGAACGAGCACTGTTAAAGGGCTGGGCTTACAACCCCAAGTAGTGACCGTAGGACAGGTACGCTGAGCTGGATCTATAAAGATTGCTTGCATTGTAATAATTAATATATGTTAAAGACTAATTTTTTGTTGTTTTACGATAAAACGCTATTGACAACCATTCGGTACTTTTTGTAATAATGCTTCCGTAATCTGCAGCTATTTCCTCCAATAGAGGACAACAACCTTTTTCTTTATCCACGGATTAATCGGTGGGAAGGATGAATAATGAAAAACACTCATCGCATTACCGTCGCAAGTCGTCGCCTGAAACGCACCTGCACCGGATTGATCATTTTTCTTCCGCTCACGTGCGCTCTCTTCTGGATTTTTTTCAACCAACTTTACAGCCAGGCATCCATAGTGCCAGTTTCCATGGTGCCATTGCCGGTACGTGTCACCCAGAATTTATCGGGATTGATACGGCTTCTAGCATTCCTGACAGAAATGATCCCGTTGACGGCAATGATCTACGGTCTACTGCATCTCAGAGAATTATTCCGACTATATGAGAATGGCTTCATCTTCACAGAAAAAAACGTGGCCTGTTTTCGCAGTCTCGGTCGAATTCTTATTATTTGGGTCTTCTGCAATTTTGTGAAAAACTCGTTGTTGAGCGTCGTTCTTACCCTGCCGAATCCGCCAGGACACAGAACGATAACCCTTGGCCTCTATTCCGCAGATTTCACCGCCATCTTCGTTGGAATCGTCATCCTGATCATTGCTTGGGTTATGGATGAAGCCCGCTTGATTCATGAAGATCAGGCCCTCTTCATCTAGGAGTCGCAATGTCGATTGTTATCAATCTCGATGTCATGCTTGCCAAGCGCAAAGTCAAATCCAGAGATCTGGCCGAGTTTATCGGCATTACTGAACAGAACCTGTCGCTCATAAAAACGGGCAAAGTGAAAGGAGTGCGCCTCGCCACGCTGAATGCCATCTGCGAATATTTGCAGTGCCAACCCGGCGATATTTTGGAATATCGCGAAGATAAGTAAAACCGAATAAAAAGGAGTATATCTGCCATGAGAAAAAATTTCTTGTTTCTTGTAATCGCGGGAATTTGTCTGATTTTAATAACAGGCTGCGCCACCAATAAAAAGACCTATGCGAGGGGGTGGGTCGGAGGGGAGTACCTGGAATCAAATCCTTCATTTATCAAAAAGCTTAGTGCCAATTATTTCGAAGCCACCGGCGACGTCATTCCTGCCCTGCCGGCTGAGATAAAGCAAAAGCAATCGAGCGCCGTGTTTGTATCGAGAGTTTTCGACAACACACCCTTGAAGGACGCCGGCATTCAAGAGGGCGACCTCATCGTTGCACTTAACGATCAGCAGGTGGAAGACCTGAACAGATTCCGTGAGATAGTTGATCAAAGTATGCCAGGAGACAAGCTTCGTATCTCTCTTTATCGAGCGGGTGAAATGAAAGAGATTCCAGTAGTGGTTGGAAAGGAGACATATCAGAAATGGAACTATTTCCATCTGGGCTTCCGCCTGGGAACGGAACTTAACCCCATTCCTCATCCGGATTTTAACATTCTCAACCTCATCAGCTATAAAACCAACGATACGAGATTGGAGTTGAACTCCCCGGAATATAAATATTATCGACAGGCAATCGCGCTCCCTCCGGAAGAATCCGAGAGAAAACCTGAAAGTCTTGCAGACGCAGAAGGTTGGGACGCCTGGTTCGTCATCTTCGGCTTTCAGGGCAAAAAGATCATTTTGAACCAGCAGAGCTAACCAGAATTGGCGCGACCGTAGAAGTCGGAGTAGACCCAACAGTTGTGTCACCAGGGGCCATTTGGATCATTGAAGAAGCAGTCGAGAATGCATGTCGAGCTCGAAACGGCCATAAGGGTTTACATGTTCCCAAATTAGCGGCGTCAGGGCACACAAGTCTCTGGGCGCTAGTTTGCCTTCCCAGCGATGCTGTGCGAGCACCTGTTGGAGCATCAGCGTGTAGATAT
>JBAQGR010000511.1:0-2236 GCA_049287895.1 Desulfatitalea sp. | reverse complement strand
GCCGTTCGTTCCGCCAGTATCGCACCGATCTGAACTGGGACCGGGAGGCGGCCTGCTGCGTGCCCGACACCGATTGCCCCGACTGCCGCCACTATGCATCCGGCAGCGCGGTGGTCACGGCGCGCCTTTTCCGCCATGCCGTGGACCCGGATACCTTCAGATCCTGGCTGGATTATGTGGACACCTATCTGGCCGTATGGGTGGTCGATTACGCCAAGGGGGCCAATCTGTGCCAGGCGCCCGTAGCGCCGCCCGGTTTTGATCTTTTTTAATATCTAAGGAGTTCCGGATGAAGACCGTCAGTTCCCTGCTGGATGACCATTGGTACGAGCGCTACAAGAAGATCTCCAAGCTGAACATCCGCAGTTCCATTTATGATGTGACCAATCGCTGCAACCTGCGCTGCAAGGGATGCTTTTTCTTCTCTTCGGACGAGCACAAGGCCGCTCCCGAGGAGATGGACATCCACCAATGGGAAGCCTTTGTCGACCGTGAAATGGCCCGGGGCGTCAACCTGGCCATCCTCATCGGCGGCGAGCCCACCCTGTGCTTTGACCGCGTGGAGGCCTTCTACAAGCGGCTGCCCACCTTTTGCGCCACCAATGGGCTGATCAAAGTGCCGCGCGACCGCTTCCCGAACCTGATGCTTGGCATCTCCCTGTGGGGCGACGAGGAAGACGAACGGGTGCTGCGGGGTAAGGATACCTTTTCCATATCGAGCAAGCACTACGCCGGCGATCCCCATACCTATTATCTCTATACAATCACGCCCAAGCAGATCGGCAAGACCGAACGCATCATCCGCAAGATTCATGAGGCCGGCTTGAAGGTGCACATGCAGTTGCTCTCCAACGACGAGGGGGTGTCGGGATTCAATTGGAAAGCGGAAGAGCTGAGAGCCATCCGGGCGGAGATGGACGCCATGCTGGACACCTATCCCCGGACCGTGATCAGCTCCAAATACTACCACGAGATCATCACCACCGGGAAGATGCAGGGCCGGCCCTTTGGCTGGATGGAGTGCCCGTCGGTCACCCAGCCCCTGGACCACCGCGCGCCGGCGCCCAAACGGCTGACCAATTTTATCCGCTGGGCCTCGGATCTGAAGACCATGCACCGCTGCTGCACGTCGGAGACGCGGGATTGCAGCACCTGCAAGGACGGCGCGGCCCACATGAGCTGGGTGATGGTCAACAAGCGCGCCCACATGGGGTCGGCCAGGGATCTGCAGGGCTGGATCGAAGTATACGAAATGTTCGCCAAGCTTTATCAGTTTTTACCGTGGTAGGTTTCGGGAAGAGATCCAACCCTATGAATGCCAAACGCGCAGTGATCATCGGCTACGACGTCGTTTCTCCCCTGGGTCTCGACCTGGAGGAGCAGTGGCGGCGCGCCCTGCGGGGAGAGAGCGGCGTGGGCCGGCTGACCCGTTTTGAAACCGATGACCATTTTCCCGTGAAGATCGCCGGCCAGGTGCCGGATATCGATCATCTGCCCTACGATTTCCTCAAACCCCGCGAGCAGGCGCGCTGGCCGTCGCCGCTTTTCAAATATGCCCTGCTCACCGTGCAGCGGGCCCTGGACAAAAGCGGGCTGCGCATCACGCCGGCCCTGGCCCCGCGGGTGGCCATCACTTACAGCTCCGCAGTGGGCGGGCTGGACGCGGTGCTGGAGGCCGATCGCAAGCTGATCTCCCGGGGCGCTCTGCCGCTGCCGTGCGCCAACCCCAACTCCTGCATCAACATGGTCACCGGCAAGATCTCCATGCTCACCGGCGCCACCGGGCCGATCGTCAGCACCATCACGGCCTGTGCCACCGGCGTCACCTCCATGATCATGGGCGCCATGTTGCTGGAACAGAACCGGGCCGATGTGGTGCTGTGCGGCGCCGTGGACTTTGCCCTGGTCGCGCCCATCGTGGCCGGGTTCGCCACCATGGGCGGCGCTTTTGTGCCCAAGGAAGGTCAGCCCGATGAGGCGCCGGCTCTGGCCAGCCGGCCATTTTCAAACCATCGGCGCGGGTTCGTGGTCTCCGAAGGTGCCGGGTGCATCCTGCTGGCTTCCGAAGAGTTCGCCCGCGCCCATGGACTGGCGCACCCCATCGCTATCGCCGGTTGGAGCATGACTTCCGATGCCCATCATTTCGTGGCTCCCCATTTCGATACGGTGCATCGCTGCATTCAGGAGAGCATCAGCCAAGCCGGCATCCCGCCCGCGGCCGTGGATGCGGTCAATG
>JBAQGR010000510.1:0-3648 GCA_049287895.1 Desulfatitalea sp. | reverse complement strand
AAAAAAAAGCAATATGTATGCATATGATGCCTATTTTTTGGATTGCGCGATTCGATATAAAGCACCGTTAATGACCCTGGATATCAAACTGAAGTCCGCTGCTCAAAAGCTGAATATCGAAACCATGGAGGATTAGCATGCAAGTTTACACCTACTCGGAAGCCAGACAAAAGCTGGCCGTTGTCCTTAAACAGGCTGAAGCTTCAGGAAAAGTTATTATTCGAAGAAGAGATGGACGAACCTTTGCATTGACGCCTGAAAGGAGCACATTTTCACCTTTGGACGTGCCGTCCATCAAAACCAGCATTACTACCCAGGAAATCGTAGACATTATCAGAGAAGGACGCGAAAGATAACCGGGGAGCACTCCCGCGATCCGATCCCATCCGATGTTTCTGATGCGTGGAATCGATCCACTTCGGGTTATCGCCGGTCCGGCTTCCTGCGGTTCTTCTTCCATGAGTCGAATTCTATTTTGCCGGTGCGCTGGCGGAAGAGAAGACGCAGCGGGGTCATGTCCAGACCGGCTTCGCTGCGGATCTGGTTGAGCAGGTAACGCTGGTAGGAGAAGTGAACCGCGTCCGGGAAGTTGACGAAGCTGACGAAGGTGGGCGGTTTCTGGGCCACCTGAGTGGTGTAGTAGAATTTGAGCCGCCGGCCATGGTGCAGGGGCGGCTCGGTGCGCTGAATGGCGTCGGAGACGATGCGGTTGAGCACGCCGGTGCTGATGCGGGTGGAGTATTGCTGATGCACTTTGTCGATCAAGGGAAAGAGCTTGTTGACGCGCACGCCGGTCAGGGCCGAGACCGTCATCACCGGCGCATGGTGCAGGTAGCGCGCGGCGTCGTGCAGTTTCAGGGCGAATTTGGTGGGCGTCAGGGCCTTGGCATCCACCAGGTCCCATTTGTTGGCCACGAAGATGGCGCCGCAGCCGCGCTCGAAGGCGTGGCCGGCCACCTTGATGTCCTGGTCGGTGATCCCTTTTTCGGCGTCGAGCACGATCAGGGCCACATCGCACTCGTCCAAACTTTTGAGAGCCTTGATGATCGAGAACTTTTCCAGCTTCAGGTCAACTTTGGATTTGCGCCGGATGCCGGCCGTGTCGATGAGCCGGTAGGTGCGCCCCTTGCGTTCGCAGACGGTGTCCACCGCATCGCGGGTGGTGCCGGGCTCCGCGCTGACCATCAGGCGATCCTGGCCCAGCAGCCGGTTGATCAAGGAGGATTTGCCCGCGTTGGGCCGGCCGATCACCGCCACGCGGATCTCCTCCGGATTCGGTTGCGCCTCGACTTTGGGCAACACGGCCACCAGGGCGTCCATGAACTCGGAAACCCCATAGCCATGCTCGGACGAGAGCGAAAAGAGCCGGTCCAATCCCAGGCTGAAAAATTCATAGTGCGATGCTTCTTTCTCGGGACCGTCGATCTTGTTGACCACGTAGAATACCGGCTTTTTCAGGCCACGCAGTTTTTGGATCAGATCGCGGTCAAAGGGAGAGAGCCCGTACTTGCCGTCGAGCACCAGCACCACGGCATCGGCCTCGTCCACGGCTTGCTCCACCTGCAAGCGGATGTGGGCCGAGAATTCATCTTCGTCGCCGGTGACAAATCCGCCGGTATCGACGGCAATGAGGACATGATCGTCCCAATGGACTTCGCCGTAGTGCCGGTCGCGAGTCACGCCGGGAAGATCGTCCACGATGGCGTCGCGCCGCCGCGTGATGCGATTGAAGAGGGTCGATTTGCCCACATTGGGGCGGCCGATGATGGCGACTACGGGTTTCATGGTTACCTTGGACACATCCTTTGGGATGAATAAAACGCTTAAACAAATGCGCCCCTGCTATAACGGAAAGCCCGAACCAATGTCAAAACAATACGCCGGGCCCAGGGTAGATCTTGTGATTCATGCGCGCATCCGCTAAAGAAGTGCATTGAATTCTTTTAAGCTCATCGAGGAGGATATGCGAATGCCCGAACTTGCTTATGTAAATGGTGAGATCATGCCCATTGACCAGGCCCGGGTGCCCATCGAGGACCGGGGCTATCAATTCAGCGATGCGGTGTACGAATACATTGCCAGTTATAAAGGCAAGCTGTTTGCGGTGGACGAGCATCTGGACCGGCTGGAAAACTCGCTGCGGGCGCTGGCCTTTCCGGCGATTCCCCGGGAGTTGATGCGCGACGCCATCCTGCGTACTTTCCAGCAGGCGGCCATCGAGCGCGCCGGGGTCTACATGCAGATCTCCCGGGGCGTGGCACCGCGCAACCACGCCTTTCCCCGTGAGGCCAAACCCCAGATCGTGCTCACGGTGCGCCAGGTGCCGGACACCCCGAAGGAATACCTGGAAAAGGGCATCGCGGCCATCACCGTGACCGATATCCGCTGGGGCCGCTGCGATATCAAGACCGTGCAGCTGCTGCCCAATGTGCTGGCCAAGCAGCAGGCCCTGGAGGCCGGTATGCAGGACGCCATCTTCGTCAGTCCCGAAGGCATCGTGCGCGAGGGAACCGCCTCCAACCTGTTCATCTACGGCGGCGGCCGGTTGCAGACCCACCCCTTGACGCCGCACATCCTGCCCGGCATTACGCGCGCCGTACTCATCGATATCTGCCGGGAGATAGGGGTCGCGGTCCAGGAGCACTTTTTTGATCGGGCCGCGCTTATGGCAGCCGATGAGGTGTTCCTCACCGGCACGGTATCCGAGGTGCTGTCGGTTCGACAAATCGACGGCCAGACCATCGGCGCCGGCCGTCCCGGACCCATGGCCCAACGGTTGCGCACCCACCTGGAAGCGCGGGCCGGTGCGCATCTATAGCGCTCGGGTGCCCGCTCAAGGAAGCATTGCCCCGGACAGTCGTTCCCATGAGCCTGCGTGGGGCAGATGAACCGTTGTCAACGTTTTTGCTCGGCTGCAGATGCAATCTGCTTCCGGGTGCTTTCCAGATCCACTTTTTCGATATAGGTGACGATGTTGGCATAGACCGAGTGGTAGCCGTATCCGCCGTTGACCAACTCATCGATGGCCGCCTGTTTTTGCCAGCCCTGGAAGATCATGCGGTACATGGCCACGATCAACCCGGTGCGGTCCGAACCGTGCCAGCAGTGCACGAGAGTCGGCCCCTGGGCCTTCTGGATGACTTTCAGCGCGGCGACCACATCCTCGTCTTTGATACGACCGGCATTCATGGGTACATGGAACAGGGTCAAACGGGTCTGTTCGGCCTCCTGGGTGTCGGTGTGGAACTCCCGCAGGTTCAGGACATTGCGAATGCCCAACTGTTCGATGGCCTTCATCCCCGCCGCATCGGGCTGCGCGCCGCGGTAGAGCCGATCGTCCACTTTGTAAAAGTTCTTCATCGCATCGGCGCTCACAGGCGTCGCCCAGGAGGGCGGGCGGGGCGCCGGGTCCGCCGCTAAACAGGTCGAAACAACGAGCGCAAAGAAAACCAAAAGCCAACCCATTCTCTTTTTCATCGCATCCATAATCCTTTTCTTTCAGCAGCAGCATCCCTGCACGGGATTGCCTGTATCCAGCTTCACTCTTCAGCCTTCAGTCTTCCCCGGCACCCCGGATTCGCAAGGCACTCCGGTCTGGCACAACCCACAGCCATAGCCGTCGAATCCAAAGGTGGCCTTGACATGCGC
>JBAQGR010000509.1:0-1956 GCA_049287895.1 Desulfatitalea sp. | reverse complement strand
GCTTCCGTGAGCGCGGGGCGACAACCCATCCTCATGTGGCCCATCGCACACTCCGCACGTGAACCGCGTCACGGAACGCGGACCGCTTTCGCCCTAACATAGAATTGCGCATCAGGCACTTTGGCCGGTATGGATGCCAAATGTCGGAAAAACCAACGCCGCGCCACAGCCGTCTCCCGCGGAGCGGGGAGGTCGCCCATGAAAATCAAAAAAAGAGATAAAAATCAACGCCGCGGAACGATCAGGATCTCTGCGGCCCAAGATATAGAGCAACTGAAAACCCATGATTGGTCGGACCCCCTTCTCGATCAATACTTTGCTACGGTGGTAGAAAAGCTGACCCGCAAACACCATCCGGAGAGTCCCTGCGATGAGCAAGAGGATTGCCCGCCGCTCACCGCCGGACAGGGAACCGACTGACACTTTTCCATTCTTGCTATGGATAGATTTCAAACGCACCAATGTCAACAGTGCCATCGGTGGGCCGCGTTTCGTATTGCTGATGTTTGAGGTACTGGTATTCGACCGGATGGGTGTCCACGGCAGTCGGTAGCGCGGCAGCAGCGTTTCCGGCCTC
This sequence comes from Desulfatitalea sp., assembly GCA_049287895.1. Lineage (GTDB taxonomy): Bacteria > Desulfobacterota > Desulfobacteria > Desulfobacterales > Desulfosarcinaceae > Desulfatitalea. The sequence goes on along the minus strand of JBAQGR010000509.1, from coordinate 1,379 downwards.
CGCATCCTGGGCCAGATGGAAATCCTGAGTCCCCAAATCCACAAAACCGGGGTTGACTCCTTCCACATTGCCCGCGTCGGTGACCGAGGCGCCTGGTTCCAAATCCGATTCATGGGTGAGCCGCCACTCACTGGGCAGCCAGTTGCCAAATAGGGTGGTCTGGCCGTTACCGCTGGTGATGGCCATGTGATCGCCGGTGGCGGTGACGAACAAGATGTTGTTGAACACTTGCGCCTGCACATCGGTAGTACTCAGGCGCAGGAGGGTCGTATTCTCGCCGCGGGTAGAGACAACCGTGTTGTGGTAGAAGTAAAGCGTACCCCGGCGATACATGGCTTCGTTGCCGCCATCGCCGCCATAGTGCAGGATTTGGCTGTTGCCCGCGCCCTCCGGTTCGATAAGCACATTGCCATAGACAAAAGTCGCGTCATAGTCAGGATCGCTGGCGATGTAATCATAATCCGTCTCAACCAAATCGAGCTGCCGGTTACCCCCCTCGATCCAGTTGCAGCGGATGATGGTTCCGGACGAGCGATCTTTGAGATTATTGCCGAGACAGCCGCTACGCAGCGGCCCGTAATGGTTGTATTGGAAGATGATGCCTTGGCTTTCGGTGTATGAATTATGCTCGTAGATGCTGGCGTCGATGCCGTTATCATAGATATAGTTACCACTGATGGTCAGCCGGGACGAGGCGGCGCCGGAAAACAGACCGTTGCCGGCATCATGCAGGATGCAGTCCTGAATGAAGATCGCATCGCCCGCCTCGACATGAATAGCGGCGGCATTGTCACTGAAAGTACTCACCTGACCACTGTCGTCCGTAAAGCTGTAGGCCGGCCGAGCGCAGCGGATATCCAGGCCCTGGACGTAGATGTAGGCCGGTCCCGCGTCATTGTCCGGTATACTGGAGCCGCCTATTTTGATGACCGAACGATTTTCGTTCCAGTAATCCAGCGCTTGCCGCGTGGTGGCATCTTCCCCGGTGATCATCGGTCGGTGGCCATCGCTGGCCACCCCCAGCACGACCACCGGGGCATCGGCCGTAGCCGTAACGTTGATCACCCACTTGGTACGATAGGGTGTGTCGCGATAGTAGATGCGCACCAGCGTCGAGGGCGCCAAACTCTCCCAAGGCACCTCGTTGGGATCGGCGTAATCGCGGCCCGGACCGACCTCATAGAGATGGGTAAAATTATTCGGATCCCATTGATATGAGACCGGATCGTTTATCGGGCCCGTCTCATCGTCCGGCAAAGTGCCGCCCCCGCCGGAGCTACTACTGCCGATAGAGCCACTACTGCCACTGGAGCTGCTGCTGCCACCGGAACTGCTACCGCCGCCAGATCCGCCGCAGGCCGCAAGGAAAACCATCACCC
>JBAQGR010000508.1:0-5040 GCA_049287895.1 Desulfatitalea sp. | reverse complement strand
CATCACCATGGAGGCGCCCTGGGCCTGGAAAAGCGGCACGTAGGCGTCCATGCGGCCGGCGGTGGTCGGTCCGAACGATCCGGACGCATATCCGGGGGGCGTTTTAGCCGGACCGGCGTAGTAAACGATGTGATCCTTGAAGTACTGGGGCAGCCCCTGGCCGCTGTCCAGTCGCTCCTTGAGCTTGGCGTGGGCGATGTCGCGGGCCACGATCAGGGTGCCGCTGAGCAGCAAACGTGTGGCTACGGGATAGCGGCTGAGGGTGGCCCGGATTTTGTCCATGGGCTGGTCCAGATCGATGTGCACCGCCTCGCCGGCCGCCTGCGCCGGCTGCGGCAGAAAACGGGCCGGGTCGCGATCCAGCTGTTCCAGGAAGAGACCCTCCGCGGTGATCTTGGCCTTGATGTTGCGGTCGGCGCTGCAACTGACGCCGATGCCGATGGGGCACGAGGCGCCGTGGCGCGGCAGCCGGATCACGCGCACGTCATGGCAGAAGTATTTGCCCCCGAACTGAGCGCCGATGCCCAGTTCGCGCGAACGGGTCAGCAAATCGGCCTCGGTCGAAAGGTCGCGGAAGGCGTGACCGGCCTCGCTGCCCCGGGTAGGTAGATGGTCCAGATATTTGGCCGAGGCCAGCTTGACGGTTTTGAGGGTCATCTCCGCAGATGTGCCGCCCACCACCACGGCCAGGTGATAGGGCGGACAGGCGGCCGTGCCCAGGCTTTTCATTTTGGTCACAAGGAAAGGGACCAGGGTTTGCGGCGTCAGCACCGCCTTGGTCTCCTGGTACAGGTAGGTTTTGTTGGCCGAACCGCCGCCCTTGGCCAGCATCAAGAAGGAGTAAGCCGCGCCCTCCACGGCATACAGCTCGATCTGGGCCGGCAGGTTGCAGCCCGTGTTCTTCTCCGCGTACATGCTCAGGGGCGCGTTCTGGGAGTAGCGCAGATTATTGCCGGTGTAGGCTTCGTAAACGCCTCGGGAAAGAGCCGCCTCGTCCTCGCCGCCGGTCCACATTTGCTGCCCTTTTTTACCCATGATGATGGCGGTGCCGGTGTCCTGGCACATGGGGAATTCCCCCTCGGCGGAGATCACCGCGTTCTTGAGCATCTCCAGGGCAACAAAACGGTCGTTGGCCGAACTTTGCGGGTCCTCCAGGATCTGGGCCAGTTGCGCCAGGTGGCTGGTGCGGTAGTAAAAGGAGAGATCCCGGAAGGCCTCCTGGGCCAGCAGGGTGAGCCCCTCGGCGGCCACCTTCACCATGGGTCGGCCTTCAAAGGTGGCCGTGGTGACATGGTCGGCGGTCAAGCGGCGGTAGACGGTATCGTCCGGCCCCATGGGAAACATGGGTTGATAGGCAAATGGGCTCATGGCGGTTTCTCCTTTTTGTGGATGCTTCGGCCCGCCACCCCAGCGGACCGCTGGAATTTAAAAAAATCACAATGTAGCGAGAAGAGATCAGTCAAGTCAAGTCTATTGGATCAGGCGCAGGAAGTTCTCTACCAGAAGGGGATTGAAAGCCGTGCCACTCTCTTTGCGCAGGATTTCGACAATCAGCGCGTCGGGTTTGGGCGCCTGGTAAGGCCGTTGGCTGCGCATGGCATCAAAGGTGTCGGCGATGGCGATCATCTGGCTTACCAGGCTGGGCCGCCAGCCCCCCAGAGAGGGATAGCCGGACCCGTCATAGCGCATATGGTGTTCGAGCGCGCCGATGAAGGCCACTTTGGGCAACCCCTCGATGCGCAGGAGTTGGCGGGCGCCGCGCACGGTATGGTTGCGCATGTGGGTCCACTCTTCTTCGGAAAGCGTGCCCGGCTTGTTGAGGATCTCATCGGGCACGAACATTTTGCCCGCATCGTGCAACGAGGCGGCAATGCCGATGTCGTGCAGCTTGCGCCCGCCGATGCCCAGCCCCTCGGCCTGGGCCATGGTCAGGAGGCAGACATTGACCGCGTGGGTAAATGTGTATTCGTCCGAACTTTTCAGCGAGGCCAGGACGTGCAGGGGCGGCACATTGCCGGCCATGCCTTTGACAAAGGCCTGGACAATGGCCTCGAAACCGGAGACGGGCAGCTGACGGGAAGCTTTGAGGCGGTGATACATCTCCTTGAGTTGATCCAGGGAGTAGTTGCGCACCGGCCCCATCTGATCGATGCGCTCTTGCATTTCCGGTGTAATGATGATGCCGCCGCCGGCCCTGGGAGTGACCACCCGGACCTGGACCTTGCCCAGGGTAATCCCGGGTGTGCTGCGCACCGCGGTCTGGTCATCCGTGGCCAGATCGCCCACCAGTTGGGTCAGCTCTTCCAGGGTGACGCCGGCGGAAAAGGTGAGGCGTTCCACGGCCCCCCGGGTGAGCAGCTGAACGAACTGAGCCACATGGGGAGTTTTACTGACCATCGGCTGGTTGTCCACCACCAGATCGTTATCGACAATCATAAAGGTGAGCTCCGCCCGGGCGCGCAGCACCTGGCTCAGTTCCGCATAAGCACGTTCCAGATAGCGCCGCACCTGGGGGTGGGCCGCGGAATAGAGCCGCGCATTGGAAATGGCGGCATTCAGATGGGTGATGACCCCCGCGATCGCCTGGTGGCCTGTCTGCGCCTCGCTCATGGTTTCAATCTACCCGAAATGTGGTATTTCTTCATCAACCGTTCGCACGTGGCGACAATGCTCTGATCCTTTTGCCGGAGTCCCATGTGGAGCAGCTCCCGGACGGCCTCATGGGGATAGCCTTCCAGAGATTCATAGAGCACCCGTTTGAGATGGTTGAGATGCTTTTGCGATAGCGACCAGCGGCGCGCGGCGATTTTGGTCAAGGCGCCGACCGCCTGGGAATCGCCGATGTGGCCCAGGGCACGCAGCGCGGCCTCCCGTTTTTCCATATCCGAACCCAAAGGGCCGGCGCGATCGACGATCCCCAGCAGGGCGGAGACCACCTCCCGGACTTTGTAAGCACCGGCCAGCTGCATGGCCCGCTGGACCGCGTCGGACCATGGCCCGGCCAGCAGTTCGCGCAAATGCAGCACCGCCCACGGGTTGTTGAAGTTGAGCATCGTGGCCAGCGCCTCCATGCGCACCTCCGTATCCGCGTGGTCCAACAAATTTTTCACACCCTCGACATCCTCACCGCGGCCTAAGAAGCGAATGACGCTCAGCATCCGGCAGAGATAATGTGGCCGCGGGTCGCGCAACCGTTCCAGCGCCTCCTTGACCGCCTGGGGGGCCAGATGCGTCAGGATCTGCATCAGGCCGCCATTGGGATCAAAGGGTTCATTCACCCCTATGGATTCCAGCGCCTCGATCACGGCGGCCTCGCCCAACCGCTCCAAAAAGGCGATGGCCTCGCCGCGATCGGTGCTGGAAGTGGACCGGGGATAGGCGGCCACCGCCTTGGCGGCAAATTCGGCGGAATGAAAATGGTCGAGCACCAATGCATTGATCTTTTGGCGTTCCCCATCGATAGCACCGTTGCCGGTTTGGTGGAGGGCATCGAAAATCTTTGCCAGCGCTCCAAACGCGCCCAGAGAGATAAGATCATCCAACAAAAAAGTGAGTTGGCGGGCCCAGTCGCGGTACTCTTCGGCATCGATGCTGGCGGCCATCAGACCGTTCAAGGCCCCCGCTACCAAGATGCTGATGTGGGGCTCTTCGAGCGTAGCCTCGATCGCTTGTTTGAGGGTACCGAGGGCTTCGGGCAGTACTTGGTCCGCGGGACGTTCCGACAGCTTTTTGAGCATGCGGTCGTAAGCCTCGTCCACATAGGTTTCGTATTTTTCCCGGCCCAGGAGCGCTTGCACGCCCGCCTGGATCTCCGGGTGGGGTCCAGCGGATAGCACCCCAGGACCCGGCTTTTCGGCGATGATGCCCATCTTGCGCACAAAGGCCAGTAGCGACGGCGAGATCTGTTTGCCCCGGGTGTTGGCCTGGCGCAACATCTCGACCACCATGTCCGCCCCCAGACCGCTCATCACCGCATCGATGCCGCCGGACGAGGGCTGCTGAGCGCACTGGTCGAAAGCGCTGGACAAAAACTGCTGCTGCAGTTCGGGATTGAGCTCTTTGACCAACCGGTGAAAGCTCTCCAGGTTGCGATTGAAGAGGGTCGGCAGCGGCGCATCCTGTGCTTCGGGGCGGAGATATTCGGCAATCATGGCCTGGTAGTAATCCACGGCCTGTTTTGCATCCGCCTGGTTCGCATTGAGCAGGTCGGCCATCCGCACGGGGTCGAAGAGCGCCTGGGCGCGCTCGCTCTCGGCGCCCTCCACGGCCAGGGTGCCGGCCAGCATGTGGGATACAAACAGGCCCCATGTGGATTCCTCCTGGGCCGTCCCGGCCGACCGGCGGATCTCCTCTTCTTCGGTGACATGCAGTTTGCTGTAATCCACCGTGTGCAAAACAATCCTGGACAGGGCGAAGGCGGCCGAGGCCATTTCGATGCCGCCCTGCCCCTTGATCTGATCGGGATCGAGATTCATCAATTTTAGAACGCCGACCAGCTCCTCGTTCTCGAAGTTGGGGAAAAGAGTGATGGCCGCGATGCCGCGCTGTTTCAACGCCTGGGCCAGCTCCTTGGAAAGAGCGCCCTTGGTCTCCAACGCATGGGTGCCGACCATCAAGTGCTCCTGCATCACCGTCAAGGTCAGGGGCGAAAAGTGGGCCGCCGCCGCGTGCATGGCCACGCAGGCCCGTTTCAGGCTGCGCTGCACCTGCTCGTGTTGGGGCGGATAGATCAGCATATTCTTGCGGGCGATATTCAAATCCATAATCGCGTCGCCGACGGCCTTGATGCTCTGGGACACGCGGTCGCCCGCGGCCGCCAGGGGGGCGGGAATAGTTGAGTTGGGTGGGGAATGATCCGCCATGTCGACAACCTGGCAAAAAAAGATTCTCGCCAGCCCAGTTTGCTTTATTCGCTCTAAGTGGATGAGGTCCGGTAAGGTGCGGATCGCCGGGCGTTCCCTTCGGGCGATCGGCCCCAATTGCGATTCACGCTACCATAGCGATATGAGGAACGCAAGGAATAGCAACAAGTTACAGCCG
>JBAQGR010000507.1:0-3328 GCA_049287895.1 Desulfatitalea sp. | reverse complement strand
CTTCAGCCTTATCCGCCGCTATACCGAGCGACGAATCGCAGCACCCTGTTGATCGAACCTCAATGCGAACGGAAAGTGGCCGTCCCCTCTCCGACAGCACCGTTTAGATGGCCTCACAAGCAACCGGGTCAATCTTAATCAGCGGCATTCCCCACCTCTTCTTTCACCATTACATAAGGGGATTGTATGAGGGACAAGGAATAGTACTTCCCTGTCCCTCATATCATGACGGGTTAGTATACCTGTTTATAGAGTTCCAGGATTTCCTGCGGGCTGCCCACGGGACGTGCATTGTAAAGAGAAACCGGGTCGCCTGCGGCATGCATGCTGCAGGCTTCGAGACCGTCTTCGGGAACTCCGAAATCGCGAAGTCGCATGGGGTGTCCTACGCTCTTCATCAGCTTTTCGATCTCATCGGCGGCCGCGAGTGCTGCCTTGCGCTTGTCCATTGCGAAGGTATTCACCCCCATTTGCAGAGCAATCAAGGCCAGTTTATCCGTGGCGTGGTCGACATTGAAGCGCATCACCTTCGGGAGCATAATGCCGCAAGCCACACCATGGGGCACGTTGTATAACATGCCGACCGTATGGGCCATGGCATGGGCCAAAGCGACGAAGGAAATAGTAAAGGCACACCCTGCCATCGTGGAGGCCGCCGCCAGATTCATGCGTGCGGCTTCGTTTTTACCGTCCTTGACGGCGATGGGGAGGTTTTCCTTAATCAACCGGATGGCGTGCAAGGCATGTCCGTCGGAAATGGGATTGGTCGTAATGGTGGTCAGCGCCTCGACGGCATGGGTCATGGCATCCATCGCCGTGCCGGCCGTCAAGCCCGGAGGCAGCGTCATGGTCATGCGCGGATCGAGGATGGCGACATTCGGCGCCAGCCGTGGTTCGATGATATAGGATTTGCGTCCGGCAACCTTGTTTTTGATAACCGCGGCCCACGTCACTTCACTGCCTGTTCCCGAGGTCGTCGGGATGACGATATGGGGCGTCGGGGGTTCAGTAAGTCTTCCCCAGGAAATATTATCATTGCAGCACCCTCCGTTCTTCAGGGTGGTACAGACCGCTTTGGCCGTATCGATAACACTTCCGCCGCCGACGCTCACGATGCAATCGACTTTCAATTGACGGGCCATTTCAGTGGCGGCATCCACTGTTTCCAAATCCGTATCCTGGGGAATGTTATCAAAGACGCCGACGCAGAAGTCCGACAGGCAATCCTGGGCCAGCTTGGCCAGACCGGCCTTGACGACGCCTTCATCCGTCATGAGCAGCACCCGTGTGCCGCCCAGGTCAACGACTTCCTTGGCCACGGAGGCCAGGGAACCGTGTCCGGCGTTGATTTTCGTAGGCAGGTTGATGATATACTTCGAAAGGGACTTGTTGTCCGACATGGTGGCGGTCATAGTGTAATTCGAACTGGCGTCGGCAAAGCTCGCGACATGGATCCGCTTGGTTTGTGTATATTCTTCCAACCCGATATTGCTCAGTTCACGTCCGACACCGGACTGTTTGTAGCCGCCGAAGGGACAGAAAGAACCGAAGTAGTGGTAGTTGTTGATCCACATGGTTCCCGTGCGGACTTTTCGGGCGATCTTTTCCGCCCGGGCGGTGTTGTTGGAAAAGACACCGCCGCCCAATCCGTAGATGGAATCGTTGGCGATGGCTACGGCTTCTTCGTCACTGTCAAACGGCATAATGGCAACGACCGGTCCGAAGATCTCTTCTTGGGCAATACGCATACTGTTTTTCACGCCCGCAAATACGGTGGGTGCATAATAGCAGCCGCCCTTGATCCCCTCGACTTCTACGCGCTTGCCGCCGGTGATGAGTTCGGCGCCTTCTTTCTTGCCGATCTGTACATACCCGTCGACTGCGGCCACTTGCTCATGACTGACAAGAGGTCCCATGTGCGTGGTCGGCAGAAGCTGATAACCTATGCGAATAGCCTCCGCCCGCTTTTTAAACTTATCGAGGAATTCATTGTAGATCTTCCTTTGAACCAGGATGCGGGTGCCTGATTCACAGACCTGGCCCGCGTGGAAGTATGTACCGAATGAAGAGCCGGCTATCGCATGGTCCACGTCGGCGTCATCCAAGATGATGTTGGCTGATTTACCGCCCAGTTCCAGGGTTACTTTTTTGATCGTTCCGGAGGCCATGCGCATGATTTCCCGTCCGACTTCGGTGCTTCCGGTAAAGGAAATCTTGTCTACTTCCTTGTGCGTGCACAGAACCTTTCCCAGCGCTCCGCCCGGTCCGGGGATCACATTGATGACGCCCTTGGGAATGCCTACGATCTTTGAGCACTCCGCGATGATGAGGGCCGTCAGCGGCGTCACGGAGGCCGGCTTGATGACGACTGAATTGCCCATAATGAGAGCCTGGCCGATCTTCCAGAAGGCCATGACCATGGGGAAATTCCAGGGGATAATCCCTACGCAAACGCCAATGGGTTCACGGCGAATATAGTCCCGGCCATAATCAAAGGGATTGCCTTGAGCTTTTATCTCTTCTTCCCAGGGAAATTTGAAGGAAGCATAGTTGGCGAGATCTTTGAACATGTTGGCGCCAAAGCCCAGAGGCGTCACTTTGGAAAAATTGATAGTCTGGCCTGCATCCATCGATTCGGTAATGGCCAGTCGCAAAGCCTGTGTATTGATCTGATCGGCAAAATCATACATCTTTTGCGCGCGAGCCGCCGGCGTCAAGCCACTCCACACCCCGCTGTCGAAAGAGCGGCGGGCGGCCATAATCGCCTCTTCGGCATCGGCAACACCCGCCTGAGCCACCGTAGCGATCGGCTGATCGTTACCCGGATCAACCGTTTGGAAAACTTTGCCGTCTTTCGCCTCGACGAATTCACCGTTGATATACAGCTTGTAATGGTCCATCCATACCCTCCTTGTTTAATGTTGCTTTTCGCCCTGCCAAGTAGTGCCGCCGGACGGTCGCGATCCGTCCTTTGTGCAATAGATTGATCTCGGGCAAGGTATCAGCAATATCAGGGCCAACAGCCGCATTGAAGCATAACAAATTGTTTTCTAAGGATAATTCTACGATATCCATTAAGCAGATAAAAAGGCAGCAGGCGAAGCGTGCCATAAGTGGCACTATATATTTTTTAACTAGTTAAAATTACACGAATTTTAGTTGTGCCGGTATTGGCCCTATTCGTGCCATACAAGGCTTGATTTTACCGTGCGCCTGCATGTCGGCAGTGCACTTTCCACCATCGTGATGAAGCTGCTGGCCAAGTCCCCGGAAGACCGTTACCAAAGCGCCTGGGGGCTTAAAAACGACTTCGCTGAATGTCTGCGGC